>NZ_JBNBPO030000023.1:0-74871 GCF_051280635.3 Nocardioides proteolyticus
GCCGGGCGCGCCCGGCGGGCAGCGGGCTGCTGGCCGTCGGGCCGGCGCACGTCGCCGTCGTCGCCGTGCTGGTCGCCGTCGGGCTCGCCGCGACCACCTGGTGGGTCGTCCGCGATCAGGCGGAGCCGGTGTCGGCCGTCTCGGCCGAGCCGGTCGGCCCGCTCGTCGGCGCCCCCACGCCCGCCGGCGCCTCCTCGTCGGCAGCGGAGCCGGCCGCGTCGTCCGGTGCGTCGCCGGCCTCGGTGACCGTCGACGTCGCCGGGAAGGTCCGCCGGCCCGGCATCGTCGTGCTCGACCAGGGCGCTCGGGTCGCCGACGCGCTGCGGGCCGCCGGCGGCGCCCGGCGCGGCGTCGACCTCACGTCGGTCAACCTGGCGCGGGTGCTGGTCGACGGGGAGCAGATCGTCGTCGGGGCGCCGCCCGGCGCCCAGCCCGTGGCCCCGGGCGCTCCGCCCGCGTCCGGCGGGGGAGCGCCCGCGCCGGGCGGCCCCCTGGTCAACCTCAACACCGCGTCGCAGGCCGAGCTGGAGACGCTTCCCGGGGTGGGGCCGGTGACGGCTCGGTCGATCCTCGCCTGGCGCGAGCAGCACGGCGGATTCAGCAGCGTCGACGAGCTGCTCGAGGTCGACGGCATCGGTGACAAGACGCTGGCGACCCTGACGCCCCACGTCACGGTGTGAGTCCGGTCGTGACCGCCCTACGACGCGCCGAGCAGCGCCCGGTGCAGCACGGCGATCAGCTCGCCGCGGGTGATCATCCCGACGAGCCGGCCCGCTTCGTCGACCACCGGCACGTTCTTGTAGCCCTCCGCCGTCATCATCGGCACGAGCTCCGCCACGGGCGTCGCGGCGGAGATCGTGGTGACGTCTCGTCGCATGATGGTCTCCACCGTCTCGAGCTCCACGATGTCGCGGTTGAAGAGGTCGATGATGGAGACCACGCCCAGCACCCGGGCGTCCTCGTCGACGACCGGCAGCGTCTTCACCTCCCGCTGCACGATGAGGGTCCGGGCCCGATAGATCGACTCGAAGGGCCGGGCGACGGCGACGTCGGTGTGCATGATCCTCGAGACCGGGATCGAGCCGAGCCGCCGGTCGAGGGCGTGCGTCTCGGCGTCCCGCACGATCGCGACCACGTCCTCGGGCAGCACGTCGAGCCGCGCGGCGAGCCGTTGCATCGCCTCCTCCACGTCGGGGGTCCTGATCCCGAGGTCGGCGGCTGCTCCGGGCGCCGCCGGGGCGGCCGGACGGTGCGGGTAGCGGTGGCCGGTGGCGTTGTTGACCACGAGCGCGACGGCGAGCAGGGCGACGGCGTTGACGGCCACCGGCGTCAGCACGAAGAGCGCACCCTGCTCGTGGATCGCCGGCGTGGCCGTCGCGGCGAGCAGGGCGCAAGCGCCGCCCGGCGGATGCAGGCAGCGCAGCAGCATCATGACGCCGATCGCCGCGCCCACCCCGACCGCTGCTGCGAGGAGCACGTCGCCGACCAGCCAGTGCGCGACGAGGCCGACCCCCGTGGAGACCAGGTTGCCTCCGACGACCGGCCACGGCTGGGCGAGGGGGCTCGCCGGCACCGCGAAGAGCAGCACGGCGCAGGCACCCATCGGGGCGACGATGTACGGCAGCAGCTCCGGGCCACCGGGGACGACGCGGGCGGACGCGCCGGCGACGGCGATGCCCACGAGGGCGCCGAGGGCTCCCCGGGCGAGCTCGGGGGCGGTGTAGCGGTTCACTCGCGGAACCCTAGGGGTTGCGCGGCGTGACAGCAGCGGATCGACCGGCGGGGCACGACTTCCGGATGCCGGCCCTGGCACTGGCCGCGTGGCTCGCCGGCGTGGCCGCCCACCTCGCCGGCCCCGCCGCCCGGTGGCTGCTGGTCCCTCTCGCCGCCGGGTTCCTGGCCCTGCTCCTGGCCGGCCGGGCGTCGCCGCCCGCGACACTCCGGCGGCTCGTGCTGGCGGCGCTGCTGCTGGCCGCTGCGGTCCTCATGAGCACCCTCCTGCGCCACCACGCCGTCGCCAGCAGCCCGCTGCACCGGCTGGCTGCCGAGCGGGCGACCGCCGACCTGGTCGCGACGGTGGTGTCCGACCCCCGTCCGGTGCGGGGGCCGTGGGGAGACCAGGTGGTGGTGCGGGTGCGGGTGGCGGAGGTCGCGGCGCGCGGGAGCGTGCTCCGGCTGGGTGGAACGGTCGTCGTGCTGGGCGACCCGGCCTGGGCGGAGGTCACCCTCGGAGAGCGAGTTCTCGTTGAGGGCCGGCTCGCCCCGTCCGACCGGAGCGGCGAGGCGGGGTTGCTCACAGGTGCCCGTCCGCCGACGCGGATCCGCGGACCGGACCCGTGGTGGCGCGCCGCGGCCGCCGTACGGACCTCGGTGCGGGAGGCCGTCGCTCATCGGCCGCCCGCGCAGGCGGGCCTGGTGCCGGCTCTCGTCGACGGTGACGACGCCGACCTCCCCGCGCAGGTGGAGGCCGACTTCCGCACGACCGGGCTGACCCACCTGACGGCGGTGTCCGGGACCAACCTGACCATCGTCGTGGGTGCGCTGCTGCTGCTGGCGCGTGCTGTCGGTGTCCGCGGACGATGGCTCACGCTGACCGGCCTGCTCGGGATCGCCGGGTTCGTCCTCGTCGCCCGGACGGAGCCGAGCGTGCTCCGTGCCGCCGCGATGGGCACCGTGGCGCTGTTCGCCTTCGGGGCGGACGGTCGGCGCCGCGGACTTCGGGCCCTGGGCGTCGCGGTGGTGGCCCTCCTGCTCCTGGCGCCGGCGCTCGCCGTGGCCGCCGGGTTCGCGCTCTCCGTGCTGGCGACCGCCGGCATCGTGCTGCTCGCTCCGCCGCTCGCCCACGCGCTCGCCCGGTGGCTGCCGCGTGGCCTGCCCGAGGCCGTGGCGGTGCCCACCGCCGCACAGCTGGCGTGCACGCCGGTCGTCGCGGCGCTGTCGGGTGAGGTGAGCCTCGTCGCGGTCCTGGCCAACCTGCTCGCCGCCCCGGCGGTCGCGCCGGCGACGGTGCTGGGGCTGCTCGGCGGCCTCGTCGGCCTCGCCTGGCCCCCCGGCGGGCGCGTGCTCGGGACCGGCGCGGGATGGTGCGTCGGGTGGATCGTCGCGGTCGCCGAGTGGGGCGCGGCGCTCCCGGGCGCGTCGATCGGGTGGGGGAGCGGCCCGGTCGCGATCACGCTGCTGGTCGTCCTCTGCGTCGTCCTCGCCCTGGTCCTGCCGGTCGTCGCCCGGAGGCGGGTGCTCGGTGTGGGACTCGGTGTCCTGGTGCTGGTCGTGGTCACCGGCGTGCCGGGCCGGCTCTGGTCGTCGGCCGGCCTGGGTTGGCCGCCCGACCGGTGGCTGCTCGTGGCCTGCGACGTCGGTCAGGGCGATGCCCTCGCCGTCCGCGCAGGACAGCGTGCTGCCCTGGTCGTCGATGCCGGTCCTGACGCCGACGCCGTCGACGCCTGCCTCGACCGGCTCGCCGTGGAGCAGGTGCCGCTGCTGGTGCTGACCCACTTCCACGCCGACCACGTCGCCGGTCTCGAGGGCGTGCTCCGTGGCCGCCGGGTCGCGGCGGTCGAGACCAGCCCGGTGCTCGACCCTCCCGACGCGGCCGAGGAGGTCCGGCGCATCGCCGGCCGCGCCGGGGTGCCTCTGCACACCGCGACCCATGGTGTGACCAGGCGGTACGGCGACGCGACGCTCCAGGTCGTGCACCCCGCGGGGTCCGAGCCGGTGGCCGGTGCGGGCGACGGCAGCTCGGCCAACGACGCGAGCGTCGTGCTCCTGGTCGACGTGGCCGGCGTGCGGATGCTGCTGACCGGTGATCTCGAGCCGCCCGGACAGGTGCGTCTCGCGCCGGCACTGGGCGCGATCGACCTCGACGTGCTGAAGGTGCCCCACCACGGGAGCGCGCACCAGGAGACCGACTGGCTGGTCTCCCTGCGTGCGGAGGTCGCCGTGGTGTCGGTGGGGGCGGACAACGACTACGGTCATCCGGCTCCCGAGCTCCTCACCGCGCTGCGGGCGGCCGGAGCGGCGGTGGCACGCACCGACACCGGCGGCGACGTGGCGGTGGTCCTCGACGAGGCCGGCGCCCTGGACGTCGTGACGCGCGACTGACGGCGCTCCTGCGGTGCCGATGCCGTCGGAGCCGTGTGGGAGGGTGAGCGCATGCAGGCGTCGGACGTGCTGGGGCGGGTCATCCTGGTCACCGGCAAGGAGGAGTTCCTCGGCGCTCGCACGGTCGACGAGGTCAGGACCGCCGTGCGGGCGCACGACCCGGAGGCCGAGTTCTCCGAGGCTGCCGGTGCGGAGCTGACGCTCGCCTCGCTCGGCGAGCTGTCCGCGCCGTCGCTGTTCTCCGCGGTGCGGTGCGTGGTCGTCCGCGGCCTGGAGAACCTCCCCGACGAGTCCGTCGCGGGGCTGCTGGGCTACGCCGCCGAGCCGGCCGAGGAGGTGGCCCTGGTCCTCGTGCACGGTGGCGGCCAGAAGGGCAGCGGCGTGCTGACCAAGCTGCGCAAGCTGCCGACCGTCACCGAGCACAAGTCGGAGGAGCTGAAGCCCTCGGACCTCCCGGGCTTCGTCGCCCACGAGGTCCGCCGCCACGGCTCGGCGATCGACCGCGACGCGGCCGACGTGCTGATCGAGGCGATCGGTCGCGACCTGCGCTCGCTGGCCGGTGCCGCCCACCAGCTGACCAACGACTTCCCGGGCGAGCGGATCACCGAGGCGCAGGTCCGCCGCTACTTCGGTGGCCGCGCCGAGGCCAAGTCCTTCGCCGTGGCCGACGCCGCCTTCGGCGGTCGCGACCGCGCGGCGCTCGAGGAGCTGCGCTGGGCGCTCGACTCGGGCACGGCGCCGGTCCTGATCACGTCCGCCTTCGCCGGCAGCGCCCGTGGTCTCGCCCGGCTGGTGAGCGCGCCGCGCGGGATCCGCGACGTCGACCTCGCCCGTGAGGTCGGCGTCCCGCCGTGGAAGCTGCGGACCCTGCGCGACCAGGCACGCGGCTGGTCCGAGGGCGGCCTCGCCCGGGCGGTCCGCGCGGTGGCCCAGGCCGACGCCGACATCAAGGGAGCGGCGAGCGACGCGTCGTACGCCCTGGAGCGGCTGGTGCTGACCATCACCGGCCTGCGCAGCGCCCGCTGACGGCACCGGCGCCGACGCCGGCGGCGGCCCCACAACGGCTCAGCCGCGTGGGCTCTCCATGTGCGCGAACAAGGTCCGCAGCGCCAGCTTCCAGCGGTCCACCAGGCGGCTCCTGCTGCCGAGGTCGCCGGTGAGCAGGGTGGTCATCACCAGCCCGGTCAACACGTCGATGGTGAACTCGACCAGCGTCGCGGTCCGCGGGTCGGCGCTGTGGTCGGGGCCCAGCACCGAGACGAAGAGCTCGGCGGTGGACGCCATCAGGCGTCGTTCGTGGGGAAGCAGGGCAGCGCGCAGCTCGGCGTCGGTGCGGGCCGCGACCCACAGCTCGAGGGCGGCGAGGAACGGCGGGCTGTTGAGGTCCTGCCAGACGAGGTCGACCAGTGCGTCGACCCGGTCCACGGCGGGGTCGAGCGCCGCGGCGGCGTCCCTCGTCCGCTCGAGGCGCTGCTCCACGAGGCGGGCGGTCGCGGCCACGACCAGCTCGGCCTTGGTGGGGAAGTAGTGCTGCACCGTGCCGCGCCCGAGACCGCTGCGCTCCTGGACCCCGGTGATCGAGGTGGCGGCGTAGCCCTGCTCCAGCAGCGAGGCGGTCGCGGCCGCGAGCAGCCGCTCGGTGGTCACGGCACGTCGCTCCTGCTGGGTCCGCCGCGTCGCTGGTGCCATGCGAGGGAGTGTACGGACACTTACAGTACGATCGTACGGTTTCCGCCACACGCCTCCGGAAGGGCACCTGATGGACCTGCGCAAGAGCGTGCGATCGATCTCGGCGACGGCCCGCTGGGCCAAGGACAACCCGGGCACGGTCCGGGACCTCCTCGTCGGCCTGGTGCGCCCAGGCACCGAAGCCGCGACAGCCGCCCCGGCCGGGGACCGCGAGCCGCCCCCAGGCCTGGCCGACTTCGACCGCGCCGTCGGCGCCCAGGTCGAGGCCTCCGGCTCGGCGGGGCAGATGCGCGCCCTGGTCGGCGACCTCACGCTCCTCCCGGACTGGATGACCATCCACGCCGGCTGGCGCGGGCAGGTGCCGCCGGCGCCGGCGGTGGGCGTCGACTTCACCGAGCAGGTCGAGATCATGGGCGTGCCCGCCGAGATCCGGTGGAGCGTGGTCGAGGCGTCGCCCGACCGGGTCGGGATGACCGGCACCGGCCCGATGGGCCTGCAGATGGGCCTGTGGTTCTCCGTCCTGCCGACCACGTCGGGCTCGACGGTCCGGATCGACGCCGGCATGGGCGGCGAGCCGCTGCGCGGCCCGCTCGGCGGCACCATCGCCCGCACCGTGCACGACGAGATGGAGCAGTCGCTGGCCCGCCTCGTCGCCCTCCACGAGCGCGGCGTCGAGGGCAAGGGCGGCGACGGCGTGGCGCCGGTACTGCACGACGCGTCCGGACGGCGGCTGGACCCGCGGACGCCGGTGATCGTGGGCGTCGGCCAGGTCGTGCAGCGCGAGCCCGCGCCCGACGTGCACCCCGCCCAGCTCGCCGCGCAGGCGCTGCGCGAGGCGGAGCGGGACGCGGGTGTCTCCGGGCTGCTGGCTCGTGCCGACAGCATCTACGCCGTCTCCAGCGCCTCGTGGACCTATCGCGACCAGGCGGCCGCCGTGGCCGAGGAGCTCGGCGTCGACCCCGCGGAGACGGTGCAGTCCGCGCCGTACGGCGGCGACGCCGGCCAGCTGCTGATCAACGACGCCGGGCAGGCGATCGCCGCCGGCGACGTCTCCGTCGTGCTGGTCTGCGGCGCCGAGGCCGGCAACTCCTTCGCCGCCGCGCAGAAGCAGGGCGCCGCCCCGACCTGGCCCGAGCAGCCGGCGGGGACCGCGCCCACCCGCCGGCTCGGCAGCGACAAAGAGGCCAACAACGCCGAGGAGGGCGGCGCCGGCCTGATGGCGCCGATCTACGTCTACGCGCTGCTCGAGACGGCGCTGCGCCACAAGCTCGGTCGCTCCCGCGAGGAGCACCAGCGGGCGATCGCCGAGCTGTGGTCCCGGATGTCCGGGATCGCCGCGCGCAACCCCTACGCGTGGCAGCCGGAGGAGCACACCCCCGAGCAGCTGCTCCACACCGGCGAGCACAACCGGATGATCTCCGCGCCCTACTCCAAGCTGCTGTGCGCCAACATGCAGGTCGACCTCGCCAGCGGCATCATCGTCACCAGCGTGGCTGCCGCCGAGGCCGCCGGCGTGCCGCAGGACCGCTGGGTCTTCCTCCACGCCGGGGCCGCGGCCCACGACGAATGGTTCGTGAGCGAGCGGGGCGACCTGGCCGACTCCCCGGCGATCCGGTCGATCGGCCGCGCCGCACTCGACCACGCCGGCATCACGATCGACGACGTCGCCCACGTCGACCTCTACTCCTGCTTCCCGGTCGCGGTCGAGGTCGGCGCTGCCGCGCTCGGCCTCCCCGTCGACGACCCGGAGCGCCCGCTCTCGCTCACCGGCGGCCTGACCTTCGGCGGCGGCCCCGGCAACAACTACGGCGGACACGGGGTCGCGCAGCTGGTGCAGCGGCTGCGGGAGAACCCGGCCGACTTCGGGATCTCGACGTCGCTGGGCTGGTACGTCACCAAGCACGCGCTCGGCGTCTACTCGGCGCAGCCGCCCGCGAAGTCCTACCGCGCCCTCGCCCCGGTGCTGGAGCCGGCGCCGACCCGTCCCGTCCGCGCCGGCTGGACCGGCCCGGCCGTCGTCGAGGCCTACACCGTGCCCTACGGGCGGGAGGGCGAGCCCTCGGCTGCGATCGTCAGTGCGGTCAACGACGCGGGGGAGCGGGTCCTGCTGCGTGCGGTGGACCCGGCGACCGTCACGCTCTTCGTCGACGAGGATCCGCTGGGCTGGCGGGTGGAGGTCACCGGCGACAGCGCGCTGGAGGTGCTCGACCGCGGTCGGACCGCCGTGCCCCCGCCGCCGGTGCCGCCGGTGCTGCTCGACAAGCGGGGCCCGCTGTGGGTGATCACCCTCAACCGCCCCGAGCGTCGCAACGCCATCGACCTCGCCACCGCGCAGCTGCTCGAGCGCATGGTCGACGCCTTCGAGGCCGACGACGGCGCGCGGGTGGCGATCCTCACCGGCGCCGGCGGCACCTTCTCCGCGGGGATGGACCTCAAGGCCGCGGCCGGCGGGCAGTTCCCCATGACCGACCGCCGCGGGCCGCTGGGCATCACCGGGGCACCGATCAGCAAGCCGCTGATCGCCGCGGTCGAGGGGCACGCGCTCGCCGGTGGCTGCGAGCTCGCGCTGGTCGCGGACCTCGTGGTCGCGTCCACCGACTCCCAGTTCGGGCTCCCGGAGGCCAAGCGGGGCCTGGTCGCCGCGGCCGGCGGGGTGCTGCGGCTCGCGCAGCGCCTGCCGCGCAACATCGCGCTCGAGCTGGCCCTGACCGGCAACCCGATGCCTGCCACGCGGATGGCGGAGCTCGGCCTGGTCAACCGCCTCGCCGAGCCCGGCTCGGTGCTCGACGCGGCGGTCGAGCTCGCCGAGGAGCTGATGGTCAACGCGCCGATCTCGCTGCAGGTCAGCAAGCAGATCGTGGACTCCGCGCCCGACTGGAGCACCGAGGAGGAGTTCGCGCGCCAGTCCGAGCTGGCCGGCACGGCGCTCTTCTCCCAGGACGCGGCGGAGGGCGTCGCGGCGTTCGCCGAGGGACGGCCGCCGGTCTGGAAGGGCCGCTGACCGGCGTACGTCCGGAAGGCGTCCGGAGAAGCACGAAGGGAGCCCCGCAGCAGCGGGGCTCCCCTTCGTGTCGGCTCCGGACCGGAGCCAGGCCTGACGTGCAGGCAGGTCTCAGCGAGGCTCAGAGAGAGGCAGCCTGCTTCGCGATCGACGACTTGCGGTTCGCGGCCTGGTTCTTGTGGATGACGCCCTTCGAGGCAGCCTTGTCGAGCTTCTTGGTGGCCTCGCGGGCCAGGGCGACGGCGTTGTCCTTGTCGCCGGCCTCGGCAGCCTCGCGGAACTTGCGGATGGCGGTCTTGAGGTTGGTCTTGACCGCCTTGTTGCGCTCGTGACGCTTCTCGTTCTGCTTGTTCCGCTTGATCTGGCTCTTGATGTTCGCCACGTTGAATGCCTCTGTGTTGATCGGGTGTCTGGTCTGGTCCGGAGTGCGTCTCGCTCCCGGTGGGCGGGCCGCCGGGCAGGCGGAACCACGCGGAGACGCGACCAGCAAGGCTAACAGCGCCGCGACAGTGCCACCAAAATGAGGGCCGGCTCAGCGGTCCCAGCCTCGGCGCTCGGCCAGCCAGTCGTCGATCACGTCACGCTGCCAGGCCTGGGCCCGGCGGATGTACGGCGACGTCGGCGGCACCTGCTGGAGCGAGGACGTCCAGAAGAAGGCGAGGACGAGCGCGAGCGCGACGTCGACGTCGTCGGCCGCGACCCGGCTCAGCAGGGGGTGCGCCGCCAGGTGCGCCTCCACGTCGAGGCCGTCGCCGCGCGGACCGACCAGCAGCAGCAGCGAGTCGAGCCAGGCGGCGCCGACCACGGGCCAGTTCCAGTCGCACAGCAGGGCGGTGCCGTCGGCGCGAATCAGGATGTTGTCGTCGCGGACGTCGGCGTGGACCAGCGTCTCCCCGTCCAGCACGTCGCGGTGGTGCGCGGCGAGGGCCTTCAGGTCCGCCCTGCGGGGATGAGAGGTCCGGTCCCACAGGTCGGGCCAGTCGGCGAACTCGTCGATCGCCCGGTCCACGCCTTCCGGCGCGGGGGTGAGCACGGTGGCCGCCCGGAGCGCCATCGCGGACGCGGCGGTCAGGTCGTCGGCGGTCCACGGCCGGTGCGGCGCCCGGCCGGCCACGTGCTCGATGCCGAGCACGACCCACTCCCCGTCGTCCTCGACCCAGAGGAGGCGGGGCGCCGGAGCCTCCGCGGGGAGCAGTCGCAGCTTGCGTGCCTCCTCCCGGTAGGACTCGGCGAACACCCGCTGCGCCTTGACGGAGGCGGCCTTCACGAAGTGTCGCGACCCGTCGTCGCAGACGAGCACCGACGCGAACCCCGGCGTGAAGCCGCCGCCCTGCGACACCGCCTCGGTCACCGGTGCGCCGAGGTGCGCCTCCACGAGCGACCGGACGTACGGCGGCAGGTGCACCCACTCGAGCCGGCGCGCGGTGCGACCGTGGGGGATCCGGGTGGGCAGCACGCGCACATCATGGCGCGGGCCGGAGGCTCAGCGCTCGGCCGGGTCCAGCGTCCTGGTGTAGATCGCGGCGCCCTCGACGTCGCGCAGGGTGACCGTCAACCGGCCGGTGCGTCCGTCGACCTCCACCTCGCCGAAGTACTGGTGACCGATCGCCGGGGAGGTGTTGGCCACCGGAGGGGCCGCCACGAAGTCGGCAACGGGGCCGAAGGTCCCGTCGAGCCGGTTGGGACCGAACGCGCCTGCGTTGAGCGGGCCGGAGACGAACTCCCAGAAGGGGTCGAACTCCTGGTAGGCGGCGCGGTCGGGGGAGTAGTGGTGGGCCGCGGTGTAGTGCACGTCGGCGGTGAGCCACACGTGGTTGCGGATGCCGAGCCGGGACAGCGCGGTGAGCACCCGCGCGATGTCGGCCTCGCGGCCGAGGGGGCTGCCGGCGTCGCCCTGCGCGATGCCCTCCTGCGCGGCCGAGCCGTCCGGCACCACGAGCCCGAGAGGCAGGTCGGCGGCGATCACCTTCCAGGTGGCACGCGAGCGCTCCAGCTCGCGGAGCAGCCACTCGGTCTGCCGCCGGCCGAGCACGCCGCCGTCCATCGCGTCGGCGCCGGCCTCGCGGTTGGCCGTGTTGGGGTCCTTGTGCGTGCGCATGTCGAGCACGAAGAGGTCGAGCCGCCGGCCGTAGTGGAGCACCCGGTAGACCCGGCCGTCGGGGTCGGGTGAGATCGGCGCCACCGGCACGTACTCGTGGTAGGCCCGCCGCGCCCGGGCGGCCAGCACGTCGACCCGCTTCTCGGTGTAGCGGGCGTCCTCGAGGACCTCGCCGGGGTACCAGTTGTTGGTCACCTCGTGGTCGTCCCACTGGCCGACCTGCGAGGTCTCGGCCAGGAATGCTCGCCAGTTGTCGGCCATCAGGTTGTAGCGGAACTGGCCCCGGAACTCGTCCAGCGTCTCGGCGACCTTGGCCTTCTCGGGCGTGACCAGGTTGCGCCAGACCGACCCGTCGGGAAGGGCGACGGTCTCCTGCACGGGCCCGTCGGCGTAGACGGTGTCGCCGCTGCAGAGGAAGAAGTCGGCGTTGCGGGCGCGCATCGCGTCCGCGATCCGGAACCCGCCGTACTGCGGGTTCACGCCCCAGCCCTGGCCCGCGATGTCGCCCGACCACAGGAACCGGATGTCATCGCGGCCGCCGGGAGCGGTGCGCAGCCGCCCCACGACTGGCTCACTCGAGGCCAGCCGGTCGTCGAGGTCGACCGCCCGGATCCGATAGTGCAGGTCGGTGCCGTCGGGCAGTCCGCGCAGCGCGACGGTGCCGGTGAGGTCGGAGGCGGGCGTCACGACCGGCCCGCGGACGCGGCGGACCCTCCGGCGGAACGACGGGTCTCGGCTGATCTCGGCGACCAGCCGCGCCGGCCGGTCGGCCCGGGCCCAGAGCACCGCGGAGCCGGTCCGCACGTCGCCGGACTGCACGCCGAACGGCAGCAGCGGCCGGTTGCGACGCACCAGCAGCGGGGCGGCCGCGCTGCGCGCGGGCAGGAGCCCCCCGCCGGCGGCCGCGCCGGTGACGACCGCGGCGCCCGCGAGGCCGCGGAGCACGTGACGACGGTCCAGCCCCGGCGTGGGGGAGGAGGGGTGGGCGGGGGTCGAGGGCGAGGCCGAGTCCATGTCGCCGAGGCTGGCGTCCGGAGGCCAACTCCGACGGGCCCTCCGGTGGCCGGATGCTGAATCGGTGGCGACGAATTCCTGATGTGTGGCCCCTTTGGGAGAATGACCGGACCATGCCCGCACCCGCCGCCCCGCAGCCCGGTCGCACCGACCCCGCGATCATCCGCAACTTCTGCATCATCGCGCACATCGACCACGGCAAGTCGACGCTCGCCGACCGGATGCTGCAGCTCACCGGGGTGCTGAGCGAGCGGGACGCCAAGGCCCAGTACCTCGACCGGATGGACATCGAGCGCGAGCGCGGTATCACCATCAAGTCGCAGGCCGTGCGGATGCCCTGGACGGTCACCGAGGAGGCGGTCCGGGCCCACGACATGGAGGCCGAGCCCGGCACCTACGTGCTCAACATGATCGACACCCCCGGGCACGTCGACTTCACCTACGAGGTGTCGCGGTCGCTGGAGGCCTGCGAGGCGGCGATCCTCCTGGTCGACGCGGCGCAGGGGATCGAGGCCCAGACCCTCGCGAACCTCTACCTGGCGATGGGCGCCGACCTGCACATCATCCCGGTGCTCAACAAGATCGACCTCCCGTCGGCCAACGTCGAGAAGTACGCCCAGGAGCTGGCGAACCTCGTCGGCTGCGAGCCCGAGGACGTGCTTCTCACCTCCGCCAAGACCGGTGTCGGGGTGGAGGCGCTGCTCAACGAGATCGTCAAGCAGGTGCCGGCGCCGGTCGGCGACGCCGACGCCCCCGCCCGCGCCCTCATCTTCGACTCGGTCTACGACACCTACCGTGGTGTGGTGACCTACGTGCGGGTGGTCGACGGCTCGCTCAAGCACCGCGACCGGATCAAGATGATGTCGACCAACGCCGTGCACGAGATGCTCGAGGTCGGCGTGATCAGCCCGGAGCCGATGAAGGCCGACGAGCTCGGCGTCGGCGAGACGGGCTACCTGATCACCGGCGTGAAGGACGTCCGCCAGTCGCGGGTCGGCGACACCGTCACCAGCCAGCACCACGGGGCGAGCGAGCCCCTCGGCGGGTACGCCCACCCCAACCCGATGGTGTACGCCGGTCTCTACCCGATCGACGGCGACCAGTACCCCGAGCTCCGCGACGCCCTGGAGAAGCTGCAGCTCAACGACGCCTCGCTGACCTACGAGCCGGAGACCTCCGGGGCGCTCGGCTTCGGCTTCCGCTGCGGGTTCCTCGGCCTCCTGCACATGGAGATCACCCGCGAGCGGCTGGAGCGGGAGTTCAACCTCGACCTGATCTCGACCGCGCCGAACGTCGTCTACGAGGTCGTGATGGAGGACGGCACCCGCCTCACGGTCACCAACCCGAGCGAGTACCCCGACGGCAAGATCCACGAGGTGCGTGAGCCGGTGGTGGCCGCCACGATCCTTGCCCCCTCCGACTACATCGGCACCATCATGGAGCTGTGCCAGGCCAAGCGCGGCACGCTCCTGGGCATGGACTACCTCTCCGAGGACCGGGTCGAGATGCGCTACACGCTCCCCATGGGGGAGATCGCCTTCGACTTCTTCGACCAGCTGAAGTCGAAGACCAAGGGCTACGCCTCGCTCAACTACGAGCGCTCCGGCGACCAGGCGGCCGACCTGGTCAAGGTGGACATCCTGCTGCAGGGAGAGCCGGTCGACGCCTTCTCCGCGATCGTGCACCGCGACGCGGCGTACTCCTACGGCGTGATGATGGCCGGCAAGCTCAAGGAGCTCATCCCGCGACAGCAGTTCGAGGTGCCGATCCAGGCGGCGATCGGGGCTCGCGTGATCGCTCGGGAGACCATCCGGGCGATCCGCAAGGACGTGCTCGCCAAGTGCTACGGCGGTGACATCACGCGCAAGCGCAAGCTGCTGGAGAAGCAGAAGGAAGGCAAGAAGCGGATGAAGATGGTCGGCCGCGTCGAGGTGCCGCAGGAGGCCTTCGTCGCAGCGCTGTCCACCACCGGTCCGGCGGGCGACAAGCCGAAGAAGTAGGCGTGGCCCCGCTGCCGGCGCTGCTCGAGGAGTGGGAGCTCACCGCCGACGGTGAGCCGTGGCGGGCGCGGGAGTCGGTGGTCCTGCCGGTGCGCACCCGTGCCGGAGAGCCCGCGGCGCTCAAGCTCGGCCGCCCGGACGAGGACTCGGCGCACGAGCACCTGGCCCTCCAGCACTGGCACGGTGCGGGCGCGGTGCTCCTGCTGCGCGCCGATCCGCGGCGCCGAGCCCTCCTCCTCGAGCGGCTCGCCGACGAGGACCTGGCCGGGACGGGGGACGTCGCGGCCTGCGAGGTCGTCGGCGACCTCTACCGGAGGCTGCACCGGCCGGCACCCCCACAGCTGCGCCGGCTCTCCGACCACGCCGCGCGGGTCGCCGACCGGCTGGACGCGCTGCCCGGCGGGGCGCCGCTGCCGCCACGCTTCGTCGACCAGGCGCGGGCGCTCGCGCGCTCCTTCGCCGAGGACCCCGAGACCGACGGCGTCCTGGTCCACGCCGACCTCCACTACGGCAACGTCCTCGCGGGCAGCCGGGAGCCCTGGCTCGCGATCGACCCCAAGCCGCTCAGCGGCGACCCCCACTTCGAGGTCGCGCCGCTGCTGTGGACCCGCTACGACGAGCTCGGTGGCCAGGTCCGAGACGGCCTCCGGGCGCGCTTCCACGCCGCGGTCGACGCTGCCGGGCTCGACGAGCGGCGCGCGCGGGACTGGGTGGTGGTGCGGACGCTCGACCTCGCCCGGCGGCTCCTCGAGCGCCAGGAGGCCGCGCCGCGAGGCCCGCGGACCGGCGACTGGCTGACCAGGTGCGTCAGCATCGCCAAGGCGGTCCAGGACTGACCGGCTCCGCCCGGGGGGTCCCGCTACCGTGGTCCGTCGAGGTGATCTAGGTTACTGCTCAGTCATCGGCCGTTCTCGGGACGAGCATGCAGGAGCGTCATGCCCATCAATCACGACACGAGTTTCCTCGACCAGCTGCCGCAGAACTGCGCGATGCAGTTCCTCGACAGGGTCGAGACCAGTCCGGACCGCGAGGCGTTCCGGTTCCCACGCGGGGAGGGATGGGAGTCGGTCACCTGGCGGCAGGCCGGGGACCGCGTACGACGCCTCGCCGCGGGCCTGCTGGCCCTCGGCCTGGAGCGTGAGCAGCGGGTCGGCATCGCCTCGGCCACGCGCTACGAGTGGATCCTCGCCGACCTCGCGATCATGTGCGCGGGAGGCGCCACCACCACGGTCTACCCGACGACCGGCGGCGACGACACCGCCTACATCCTCGGCGACTCCGAGAGCCGCTTCGTCTTCGCCGAGGACGAGTCCCAGGTCGCCAAGCTGCGCGACCACCGCGCCGAGCTGCCCGCGCTCGACAAGGTGATCACCTTCGACGACGCCCTGGCCGACGGCGACTGGGTGATCTCGCTCGACCAGCTCGCCGAGCTCGGCGAGGGACATCTCGCCGAGCGCCCGGACGCCGTCGAGCAGGTGACCAAGGAGATCCAGCCCGACCAGCTGGCCACCTTGATCTACACCTCGGGCACCACCGGGAAGCCCAAGGGCGTGCGGACGCTCCACCGCGCGTGGGTCTTCGAGGGCGAGGCGATCAAGGCCCAGGGCATCCTCAGCGAGGAGGACCTCCAGTTCCTCTGGCTGCCGATGGCCCACTCGTTCGGCAAGGTGCTGCTCTCCACCCAGCTGGCCTGCGGGTTCGCGACCGCCATCGACGGCCGGGTCGACAAGATCGTCGAGAACCTCGGCATCGTGAAGCCCACCTTCATGGGCGCCGCGCCGCGGATCTTCGAGAAGGCGCACGCCCGGATCGTCACCATGCAGGCCGCCGAGGGCGGGGCGAAGGAGAAGATCTTCAAGAAGGCCTTCGAGGTCGGCGTCAAGGTCGACCACCTCAAGCGCGAGGGCAAGTCCGTGCCGCTGCCGCTCAGGCTGCAGCACGGCCTCTTCGACAAGCTGGTCTTCAGCAAGGTCCGGGACCGCTTCGGCGGGCGCGTCCGCTTCTTCATCTCCGGGTCGGCCGCGCTCAACGCCGAGATCGCCGAGTGGTTCCACGCCGCCGGCATCCTGATCCTCGAGGGCTACGGCATGACCGAGAACGCCGCCGGCGCCACGGTCAACCACCCCGACGACTACCGGATCGGCACCGTCGGCCACCCCTTCCCGGGCACCGAGGTGCGGATCGGCGAGGGTGGCGAGGTCCAGCTCCGCGGGCCGCACCTGATGGCCGGCTACCACAACCGGCCCGACGCGACCGCCGAGGCGTTCACCGAGGACGGCTGGCTCCGCACCGGTGACAAGGGGGAGCTCGACGACGAGGGCTTCCTGCGGATCACCGGGCGCATCAAGGAGCTCTTCAAGACCTCCGGCGGCAAGTACATCGCCCCGCCCGCCATCGAGGCGAAGTTCAAGGCGATCTGCCCCTACGTCAGCCAGTTCATGGTGTTCGGCGCCGAGCGCAACTTCGTCTCGGCCCTGGTCACCCTGGACCCCGACGCGATCGCCGGCTGGGCCGCGGAGAACGGCATGGAGGGCTCCTCCTACACCGAGCTGGTCAGGTCCGAGAAGGTCCGCGCGATGGTCGGCGAGTACGTCGACGAGCTCAACCAGCAGCTCAACCGGTGGGAGACCATCAAGAAGTGGGAGCTGCTCGACCACGACCTGAGCATCGAGTCCGGTGAGCTGACGCCGTCGCTGAAGGTCAAGCGCAACGTCGTGGAGGCCAACAACAAGGCGCTGATCGAGTCCTTCTACGGGGCCTGAGGCTGCTGCGGGCGGCACCAGCCCGGTGTCTCGGATGTGCCGGCGTGAGCCGCGCCTGAGACACTGGGCGGGTGCCGTCCGCGTTGCCTGAGGGGGAGCCCGTCCCAGCCGACGGCTCCCTTCCCGACGCCGCCCTGGCGGGGCTCGGCACCCGGCCGTTCGGCTTCTACGTCCACGTGCCGTTCTGCTCGGCGCGGTGTGGCTACTGCGACTTCAACACCTACACCGCGGAGGAGCTGGGCCCGGGCGTCTCCCGCTCGTCGTACGCCGCCCAGGCGGTCGCGGAGGTGCGCCGCGCGCGGCAGGTCCTGGGGGCGGTGGACCTGCCGGTGTCGACGGTGTTCCTCGGCGGCGGCACGCCGACCCTGCTCGACCCCGCCGACCTCGGCCGCATCCTCTCCGCGATCGACTGCGAGTTCGGACTGGCCGCGGACGCGGAGGTGACGACCGAGGCCAACCCCGACTCCGTCGACCGCGGCCGCCTCGAGCGGCTGCGCGCCGCCGGCTTCGACCGGGTGTCCTTCGGCATGCAGTCAGCCGTGCCGCACGTCCTGGAGGTGCTCGACCGCACCCACGACCCCGACCGCGTCCCGGCGGTCGTGGCCGCCGCCCGCGCCGCGGGCTTCGACCAGGTGAGCGTGGACCTGATCTACGGCACGCCCGGTGAGACGGGTGCCGACTGGGCCACGACGTTGGACGCGGCACTCGCCTGCGAGCCCGACCACGTGTCGGCGTACTCGCTGATCGTCGAGGACGGCACGGCGCTCGCCCGGCGGGTGCGCCGCGGGGAGCTCCCGATGCCCGACGACGACGACCTCGCCGACAAGTACCTCCAGGCCGACGACCGCCTCACGGCCGCCGGCCTGGGGTGGTACGAGGTGTCGAACTGGGCGCGCGGCCCGGCGGCGCGCTGCCGGCACAACCTCGGCTACTGGACCGGTGCGGACTGGTGGGGCGTCGGCCCCGGCGCGCACTCGCACGTCGGCGGCGTCCGGTGGTGGAACGTGAAGCATCCTGCGGCGTACGCCGCCAGGATCGCCGAGGGCCGCAGCCCCGCCCACGCGCGGGAAGTGCTCGACGACGAGACGCGGCGGCTCGAGCGGGTGCTGCTCGAGGTGCGGCTGCGGGAAGGGCTGCCGGTGGACGCGGTCCCGAACGGTGCGTCGCTGGCCCGTCTCGCTGCCAACGGGCTGGTCGAGGACCGGCGGGACCGGGTGCTGCTCACTCGGCGCGGACGGCTCCTGGCCGACGCCGTCGTCCGGGTGCTGCTCGGCTGATCTGCCGAATGCGGCCACCTGCGCGGTCACCGGTCGCTAGGGTCCGGCGCATGACCGAGCAGCCCGGTGCCCCCGAACCGACCCCGCCCAGCTCCTCGAACGCGCAGCCGCCCGAGCCCCCCTACGCATCACAGCCCCCGCAGGCACCGCAGGCACCGCAGGCGCCGTACCCGGCCTACGGTCAGCCGCAGCAGGCCTACCAGCCGGGCCCGGTCCAGCAGCCGCCGGTCGGCTACGGGCTGCCGGTCGTCGGGGCGAAGATCCCGGGCCAGGTCGACCCGGAGACCGGGCTGGTCTACTCCGACAAGGAGCGCCTCACCGCGGGCCTGTGCCAGCTGCTGCCGTGCCTGTTCGGCATCCCCGGCATCGGGCGCCTCTACACCGGCCACGTGGCGATCGGCGTCGTCCAGCTCGTGGGCGCCATCGTGGGCATCGTGCTCACCTGCATCCTGATCGGCCTGCCGCTGTGGATCGGCATGGTGATCTGGGGCGTCGTCGACGGGATCCTGATGTTCACCAACAAGGCGTTCACCGACGCCCAGGGGCGGGTGCTGCGCTGACGTCCGTGGTCAGGGAGCGGTGACGAAGTCGATCAGCTCCTCGACCCGGCCCAGCAGCGCCGGCTCGAGGTCGGCGTACGACGTCACCCTCGACAGGATGTGCTTCCACGCCCGCGCGATGTCGGCCTGGTCGCGGTGCGGCCAGCCGAGCTGCTGGCAGATGCCCTTCTTCCACTCCACGTCGCGGGGAACGGTGGGCCACTGCCGCAGTCCGAGCCGATCGGGCTTGACGGCCTGCCAGACGTCGACGAACGGGTGACCCACGATCCGGACGTGGGCGCCGTGGGGCCCGCGTGCGATGGCGTCGGCGATCCTCGACTCCTTGGAGCCCCGCACGAGGTGGTCGACCAGCACGCCGACCCGGCGCTCGGGGCCCGGCCGGAACGAGACGAGATGGTCGGCGAGGTCGTCGACGCCGCCGAGGTACTCCACGACGACGCCCTCGATCCGGAGGTCGTCGCCCCACACCTTCTCCACCAGCTCGGCGTCGTGGCGGCCCTCGACGAAGATCCGGCTCGCCCGGGCGACCCGCGCCTTGGCGTCGTGGACCGCGATCGAGCCACTGGCCGTGCGGGTGGGCCTGGCGGGCGCGGCGCGCCGCACCGGTGCGGTCAGGATGACCGGCCTTCCCTCGAGCAGGAAGCCCGCACCCAGCGGGAAGGTGCGGCGCTTGCCGCGGCGGTCCTCGAGGGTGACCGTGTGCAGGTCCCGGTCGACGGCGACGATCTCGCCGCACCAGTCGGTGGTGACCTCCTCGACGACCAGCCCGGGGTCGGCGGCCGTCTCCACGGCCCGGCCCCGCTTGGGCACGTTCCAGTCGCCGGCCAGCACGTCGGTCCCGTAGCGATCCACGACCGACAACCGTAGGTGCTCGACGGTCCCGGTCGGGGCTGCCGCGCCGGGAGCCCCCGCCGGTGACGGGCGGGAGGTCGCGTCCAGGCGTGGTCAGGTCTCCTGCGGCTCGGCGGACTCCTCGGGCGGCGGCGGGTCCGCGGTGGCGCCGTCGGCACCGGTGCCCTCACCGGGCGCGTACGCCGTCTCGTCGCCTCGCTTGCCCTCGGTCAGCAGACCTTCTGCGGTCTCGCCGGCGGGCAGGCCCTCGGCGAGCGGGTTGTCCTCGTCGGGCACGAGGTCGGCGGGCAGCGCCTCGTCGGGGATCCCGACCTGCTTGGACTCTTCGTTGTGCTGGCTCATGCCGGGGCGGTACCCGGCTCAGACCAGGGGCAGTCGCTTCTGGCTGCGGGGCAGGTGCGCATAGCCGAGGCGTACGGCGTGCTCCAGCGCCTCCCGGGGCAGCGGCCAGTCCGCGGCGCCGAGCGCCTCCGCCACGGGCACGCCCCGGGTGGCCAGGTCGCGGATGGTCTCCGCCACCACGCCGAGGTCGCCGCGCTGGGACTCCACGAAGCCCCGGTCCACCACGGCCCCGTGCCCGGGCACCACCACGGATTCGGCGGTGAGCAGCCCGAGCACCAGATCCAGGGTGAGCGGCCACTCGAGCGGCCAGGAGTCCGCCCCGATCGCCGGGGGAGCGGACTCCTCCAGCAGGTCTCCGGCGACGAGCACGTCGGCGTCCGGCACCCGCACCACCAGGTCACCGGCGGTGTGGCCCCGGCCGGGGTGGACAAGCTCCACCTGGCGGTCGCCGAGGTCGATCACCGCGGCGCTGGAGAAGGTGCGGTCGGCGGGCCTGATGGTGGTGGCCAGGACCTCCGCCGCTCGGGGGTCCGCGGAGCGGCGGTACTCCTCCTGCACCCGCTCGCCGGCGGCGATGGTGCGGGCGGCGGCCTCCTCGGTCGCGTGGACGGGCACGTCGTCGTACTCCTCGGCGAAGGTGGCGTTGCCGAAGGTGTGGTCGAAGTGCTCGTGGGTGTTGACCACGGCGACGACCTCTCCGGCGCCGAGGGCGCGGACCTCGCCGAGGACCTCGCGGGCGGCGGCGGCAGAGCCGTGGGTGTCCACCACGACCAGGCCCCGATCACCGCCGACGGCGGTCACGTTGAGGTCGAGCCAGGGATGGCGGCAGACCCAGACCCGGTCGGCGACCTCGTGGAACGGCACGCCGTCAGGGTATCGGCCTCAGCACAGACCGGCGTGCAGCTCCGAGCGCAGCAGCTCGCCCAGCTCCTGGCTGGTCGCCGCCGGGCGCGCGAACGTGAGCCGGCGCGCGTGCCCGCCGTCCGGGTCGACCCACTGCAGGTCGACGCCGTCGCGCCGCAGGTGGTGGAGGTGGACCCCGAGCACCCGACCGAGGTGGGTTCCGGTGGTGGCGGCGACGGCGCGGCGCAGCTCGGCCTGGTGACAGAGGTTGGCGTGCTCGGCAGCGCGCTGCAGGAAGCCCCGGTTGAGCTCGTGCTGGTCGGCGGTGAACGCGCCGACGGGAACCCGGAGGTGCGGCCCGCCGTGGGTGGCCGGCCGCGACAGGAGGACGTAGTCGACGTGCAGCCGCACCTCGATCCGCGCCTCGGGCGAGCAGGGGCACTGCTCGGCCCCGCTCGCCGAGAGCCGGCCGGACAGCGTCAGCGACGCGTCCCGGTCCGCCGAGCCGGGACGGCCCAGGCCGCTGTCGACGGTGAGCAGCGCGGCGCGCCGTTCGGTCGCCGCCGCCGCCAGGGCGGAGCCCGCCGGGCATGAGAAGACCGGGTGCCCGGTGCGGTCGTGCATCTCCAGGTGCGTCCCGCCGAGGTCGGCGGTGACGTCATCGACCCCGTCGACGACCAGCTGGACCTCGGCCGGACAGGAGAGGATGCTGCGCGCGGCAGCCGCGAGCCGGCTGATCTCCGTGCGGACCGTCTCCGCGCCGTGGTGCCCCGTCATCGCCGGACCTCTCCTGTGTCTAAGGTGAGCCTAACCTATGTCGAAGGGTACGGCGCCGGCAACCCCGCCCGGCCGGGTCGCCTGGCCGCGGGGCGCGACTCGTCGGTTCCCGCCACGGCAGCGGTAGCATTGGCACTCGTCAGAGCGGAGTGCCAGCGGGCGTCGTCGGACGGCCGCCAACGGCCGTGGTCAGGAGGTGGGCATGCAGGAGGAACGCAGGCTCGCGGTCCTGCGCGCGATCGTCGAGGACTACGTCGCCACCGAGGAGCCGGTGGGGTCCAAGGCCCTGGTCGAGCGTCACCACCTCAACGTCTCGCCGGCGACGATCCGCAACGACATGGCGGCGCTCGAGGACGAGGGCTACCTCGCGCAGCCCCACACCAGCGCCGGCCGGGTCCCCACCGACAAGGGCTACCGGCTCTTCGTCGACCGGCTGTCGACGGTGAAGCCGATGACGCAGGCGGAGCGGCGGGCGATCGCGAGCTTCCTCGACGGCGCGATCGACCTCGACGACGTGGTCCGGCGCTCCGTGCGGTTGCTGGCCCAGCTGACGCGGCAGGTCGCCGTCGTGCAGTACCCCACCCTGTCCCGCTCCACCGTGCGCCACATCGAGATCGTCGCCCTCACGCCCACCCGACTGCTGCTGGTGCTCATCCTCAGCAGCGGCCGGGTCGAGCAGCGGCTCGTCGAGCTCGACAGCGAGCTCGCCGAGGACGACCTCGCCGCCCTGCGGTCCCGGGTCAACCTCGCCGCGACCGGCGAGGTGATCGCCAACGCGGCCGCTGCGC
This sequence comes from Nocardioides proteolyticus, assembly GCF_051280635.3. NCBI lineage: Bacteria > Bacillati > Actinomycetota > Actinomycetes > Propionibacteriales > Nocardioidaceae > Nocardioides > Nocardioides proteolyticus. Next base: position 22,105 of record NZ_JBNBPO030000023.1, read on the forward strand.
TCGACGACCTGGTCAAGGCCGAGGAGGGTGGTCCGCAGCCGTCGGCGACGATGGTGGCGGTGGTCGAGGCCCTCGTCGAGGCGATGAGCGACCACCGCTCCGACGAGCGGGTCGCGGTCGGCGGCACCGCCAACCTCGCCCGGTTCGGAGACAGCTTCGACACCTCGGTCAAGCCCCTCCTCGAGGCGCTGGAGGAGCAGGTCGTGCTCCTCAAGCTGCTCGGCGAGGCGACCAGCAGCGGCGCGGTGACGGTGCGGATCGGCACCGAGGGCCCCTACCAGGAGCTGGCGTCGACCAGCGTCGTGGCGACCGGCTACGGCCCCGACGACGCGCTGGCCTCGCTGGGCATCGTGGGCCCGACCCGGATGGACTACCCAGGAACGATGGCGGCCGTGCGCGCAGTGGCGCGCTACGTCTCGCGCATCCTCGACGAGAGCTGAAAGCGAACACCACGTGAGCCAGGACCCCTACGAGCTGCTCGGCGTCGACCGCGACGCGGACGCCGACGCCATCAAGAAGGCCTACCGGCGCCTCGCGCGGCAGCTCCACCCCGACGTCAACCCCGATCCGGAGAGCCAGGAGCGGTTCAAGCAGGTCTCCGCCGCCTACGAGGTGCTCTCGGACCCGCAGAAGCGTGCCGCCTACGACCGCGGAGGCGACCCGTTCGGCGGCGGCTTCGGTGGCCAAGGCGCCGGGTTCTCCTTCACCGACATCATGGACGCCTTCTTCGGCGGCACACCGGGGGCGGCCGGCGGTCGCGGTCCGCGCCCGCGCACGCGACGCGGCCAGGACGCCCTGATCCGGCTCGAGGTCGACCTCGCCGAGGCGGCCTTCGGCGTCTCCCGCGAGCTCAAGGTCGACACGGCCGTGCGCTGCTCGACCTGCGGCGGCGACGGCGCTGCGCCCGGCAGCCGGCCGGTCACCTGCGAGACCTGTCGGGGGGCGGGCGAGGTCGCCCAGGTGCAGCGATCGTTCCTCGGCGAGATCCGCACCCTCCGCCCGTGCGCCGCCTGCCGCGGCTTCGGCACCGTCATCCCCGACCCCTGCCGCGAGTGCGCCGGCGACGGCCGGGTCCGGTCGCGCCGCACGCTCACGGTGAAGATCCCCGCCGGCGTCGACACAGGCACCCGCGTGCAGCTCGCCGAGCAGGGGGAGGTCGGCCCCGGTGGCGGTCCCGCAGGCGACCTCTACGTCGAGATCCACGTCGCGCAGCACCCGGTGTTCAACCGCCACGGCAACGACCTGCACTGCACCGTCTCGGTCCCGATGACGGCCGCCGCCCTCGGCACCACGATCACCATGCCCACCCTCGAGGCCGACCTGCCCGACCCCGCCGACGCCGGCCTGGAGACGGACTTCGAGCTGACCATCCCGCCGGGGACGCAGTCGGGCCACGAGATCCTGCTGCGCGGTCGCGGGGTGCCGGGCCTCCGTGGGGGTCGCGGCGACCTGGTGGTCACCGTCGCCGTCGAGACGCCGACCCGCCTCGACGCGCGCCAGGAGCAGCTGCTCCGCGAGCTCGCCGAGATCCGCGGCGAGGAGCAGCCGAGCGGCGATGTCCGGCCGGCGCACAAGTCGGTGTTCGGCCGGCTGCGCGACGCGTTCACCGCGCACTGACGCCCCCCGACCGGTGACGCTGCCGCAGCACCTCGTCCCCGCCCTGGCCGGTGTCGGGGAGGGCGACCACGTCGTCGTCGAGGGCGACGAGGCCCACCACGCCGTCGTCGTACGACGCCTGCGCGTGGGTCAGGCGGTGCAGCTCACCGACGGCGCGGGCCGCGTGGTGACCGGGACGGTGACCGAGACGTCCAAGCGCTCCTTCACGGTGCTCGCCACGCAGGTCGACGACCGGCCCGAGCCCGCTCCCCGCTTCACGGTCGTGCAGGCGCTGCCGAAGGGCGACCGCGGCGAGCTGGCCGTGGAGGTGCTCACCGAGATCGGGGTGGCGCGGATCGTGCCGTGGGCGGCGACGCGCAGCGTCGCGGTGTGGAAGGGCGAGCGGGCCACGAGGTCCCACGCCCGGTGGCAGGCCACCGCGCGCGAGGCGGCCAAGCAGTCGCGGCGGGCCTGGCATCCCGAGGTCACCCCGCTGGCCGGCACGAGCGAGGTGCTCGCCCGGGTCGCGACCGCCGACGCCGCGGTGGCGCTGCACGAGGAGGCCGGCGAGCCGCTGGCCCGGGTGGCGGTGCCGACCGCCGGCGAGGTGGTCGTGGTGGTGGGTCCGGAGGGCGGTCTGACCGACGAGGAGGTCGCGGCTCTCGCCGACGCCGGTGCCGTGCCCGTGCGGCTCGGTGCGGAGGTGCTGCGCACCTCGACGGCCGGTGTCGCGGCGGTCGCGGCGCTCCTGGCGCGGACCACCCGCTGGGGAGCGTGAGGCCGCGGCCCCGGACGCCCGCCGCCGTCGGCCATGGGCACAGCCGCTACCGGCTCAACAGCTGCTCCACCCGGGCGATCTCCTCGTCGAGCCCCGCCCGCTCACCCCGCGTCAGAGGCCGCAGCAGGTCACCGACGACGACCTTGCCGTCCTCGATCCGCCACAGGCCCTCCAGCCAGCCGTCGACGAGGACCACCATCTGCTGCGCACCGTTGGCGCCCATCCACGCCGCGCGCTTCTCCGGCTCGGTGACCCGGTCGCGCCCGGCGTGGGAGAGCCACAGGTTGTCGTAGGTGCCGAGCAGCCGCACGGGCACCGGTGCGTCCTCCTCCGCGACCGGTGCGTCGGCCAGGTCGAGGAGCGGCCGGCCGGCCTCGTCCTCGTGGACGACGAGGTCCGCCATCCCCTTCAGCACGGGCCCCAGCCGGGTGATGCCCGACCAGGTGGTGGCGTCCGCCGCCGTGGCGGGGCCGAACGCCCGGAGGTAGCGGCGCAGCACCGCGGGCACGTCGGGCTCGCGCAGCGGCAAGCCGACCCAGCGCTCGGCCAGGTCGTAGGCGACCGCCGTCGACGCGGTCGGCTTCCAGCAGCCGCGCGGCGGCAGCTGGGGGAGCACGCCGACCAGCCGCGCGAGCTGGCCGAGCTGTGCCGGCGGGTGCTGGGGGAACCGCTCCGCCAGCGCGGCAGCCAGCGCACGCTGGGGGAGCGGGCCTTCGGCCAGCACCTCGTGCAGGGTGGCGGTGAACTCGCTCCGGTCGACCGAGCGCGCGTCGCCGACCGACTGGCTCTGCCTGATCTCGCGCTCGCGCACCGGAGCGGCCCAGACCGGCAGGCTCACCGCGTCCTCGGGCACGTGCAGGTGCACCGTGTCGCGGAGGCTGAGCACCCGCACCAGGGTGCGCTCCTCGATCTGGCGGCTGACCGCCCGGGGATCCAGGTCCTCGATCCGGGCCGCGAGCGAGAGGTACGGGGGCAGCGGCTCCTGCGCCTGCAGCCCGACGAGGTGACGAACCATCGTCGACGGCTCCACCGCTGTCCGCTCGGCCAGGTGCTGTCGGAGCAGCAGGGTGCGGTTGAGGCGCTGGCGGGTGAACCTCACCGCACCGTGATCCGCTTCGTGTCCTCGGTCGGTCCGGACCCCTCGCCGTCGGAGGGGTCGTCGGTGCGCGCCACGAAGGTGTAGCTGCCGGGAGCCAGGCTGGTGGTGCTCACCTGCGTCTCCCAGGGGTAGAGCCGGTCCACCCAGCCGTCCGCCTGCGCGAACCCGTTGAGCACGACCGCACCGTCCTCGTCGAGCACCTCCCAGACCACGGTGCCCTCGAACGAGCTGGCCCGGCCGTTGGCGGTGAAGGTCTCGCCCACGGTGGCACCCTCGGTGGGCTCGGTGACGTCGACGAGGGCGAGGACGTCGAGCTGCGGCCGCGCGGTCAGTCCTGACCCCACCCGGACGCCGAGGAGCGTCTGTGCCGGTCGGCCTTCGTGCTCGACGCGGACGGGCAGCCGGTCGCCCACCGTGCCCTGGAGCGTGTAGACGAGCTGCTGCACGGCGAGCCGCGCCTCGGCGGCGCTGAGCCCGGCGCGCCCGAGCCACGACTCGTCGGCGACCTCGACGACGATCGCGTCCTGTTCCTGCGTCACGCCCGCGAACCGGCCGCCGGGCCACAGGGTCCGGTAGTCGGGGTCCAGGGGATCGCCGTCGGTGACCGCCGCGGCCGCCGCGGTGAGCAGGTCGTCGGCCGGGACCCGCCGGAACTCGCGGTAGAGCCGGTCGCCGGTCGGCGTCCGGCCCACGTAGTAGGCGGGGACGGCCGCTTCCTGCTCACCCCGCCCGTCGGTGGCGTCGGGGTCGCCGGTGGCACCGGGGTCCGCCGCCGCGCCGCTGGACGGGTCGGACGGGTCGGTCGTGCCGTCGGCGGTGCTGGTCGGCCCGGCGGAGGGGTCGGGATCGCTCGGGTCGTCGCCGCATCCGGCGAGCAGGCCGAGCGCCAGCAGCGCTCCGCCGAGGAGGGAGACGGCCGTGCGGGGGGCTTGGTGCATGGACCGATCCTCCCGCGCGGCAACGCCGAATCAGGAGGTTGGCGTCGGCGCGCCGCGATCTGCGAAGGTGGGGGTGTGAGCGACGACTGCCTGTTCTGCAAGATCGTCGCCGGCGACATCCCCGGCGACATCGTCCACACGACCGACCTCACCGTCGCGTTCCGCGACATCAACCCGCAGGCACCGCTGCACGTCCTGGTCGTGCCGCGGGAGCACACGGTGAGCGCCGCCGACACCGCGGCCGCGGACGCCGACACCTTCGCAGCACTCGCCCTGGCAGCGCGCGACGTCGCCGCGGAGGAGGGCTACGACGACTACCGCCTGGTGTTCAACACCGGAGCGGGCGTCGGCCAGACCGTGTTCCACACCCACCTCCACGTGCTCGCCGGCCGGCCGATGAGCTGGCCGCCGGGATAACGCGTAGCCAGGCGCGAGGGGCGGCGGCGTACCATGGGAGCGACACGTCGCCGCAACGGAAAGGCCGCCCCGCCGGGGCATCGATGACCGAGAGCAACCCAGCCACCCCCACGTCCTCCGCAGCGGCTCCCACGCGGCACACCGTGGTGGTGCCCAACAGCATCGACATGGTCACCCTCCTCGGTCCGGGCGACGAGCACCTCGGTCTCATCGAGAAGCGGTTCGCCGTCCAGGTGCACGTCCGCGGCAACCGGATCACACTCAGCGGTGATGCCCGCGAGATCGGGCTCGCCGAGCGGCTCATCGACGAGCTGGTCGCCATCCTCCGTACCGGCCAGGGTGTCACGCCCGAGGTCGTGGAGCGGGTCGAGGCCATGCTGCGTGCGGAGACCGCCACCTCCGAGCGCCCCGCCGACGTGCTCTCGCTCAACATCCTCAGCAACCGCGGCCGGTCGATCCGTCCCAAGACGCTCAACCAGAAGCGCTACGTGGAGACGATCGACAAGCACACGATCACCTTCGGCATCGGCCCGGCCGGCACGGGCAAGACCTACCTCGCCATGGCGAAGGCGGTCCAGGCGCTCCAGGCCAAGCAGGTGACCCGGATCATCCTGACCCGGCCCGCGGTCGAGGCCGGCGAGCGGCTCGGCTACCTTCCGGGCACGCTGAGCGAGAAGATCGACCCCTACCTGCGCCCGCTCTACGACGCGCTCCATGACATGCTCGACCCCGAGTCGATCCCCAAGCTGCTCGCCGCGGGGACGATCGAGGTGGCGCCCCTGGCCTACATGCGCGGTCGCTCGCTCAACGACTCCTTCATCATCCTCGACGAGGCGCAGAACACCACGCCCGAGCAGATGAAGATGTTCCTGACCAGGCTGGGCTTCGGGTCCAAGATCGTGGTCACCGGCGACGTGACGCAGGTCGACCTCCCCTCCGGAACCACGTCGGGGCTCCGCATCGTCGAGGGCATCCTCGACGGTGTCGAGGACCTCGCCTTCGTCCGGCTGACGAGCCACGACGTGGTGCGCCACAAGCTCGTGGCCCGGATCGTCGCCGCCTATGACGAGTACGACGCCCGCAGCGCGCCGCGGCGCCCGCACTCCCGAGAGGCCGCCCCCGAGTCGTGAGCATCGAGATCCTCGACGAGTCCGGCTCCGGGTTCGACACCCGGCACTTCTCCCGGCTGGCCCGCTTCGTGATGGACCGGATGCGGGTGCACCCGCTCGCCGAGCTGTGCATCAAGGCCGTGGACGAGGCCACCATCGCCGAGCTCAACGAGAAGTGGATGGAGAAGGAGGGCCCGACCGACGTGCTGGCCTTCCCGATGGACGAGCTGCGCCCCGGTCTGGTCAACGAGGAGCCGGAGCCGCTCGATAGCGCCGTGCTCGGCGACGTCGTACTGTGCCCCACGGTCGCCGAGCGGCAGGGCGAGGCCGCCGGCCACGGGACCCTCGCCGAGCTGGAGCTGCTGACCGTCCACGGCATCCTGCACCTGCTGGGCTACGACCACGCCGAGCCCGAGGAGCACAAGGTGATGTTCGGGCTGCAGGACCAGCTCCTGGCGCAGTGGCGCGCCGAGCCCGGCGACGCCTGACCCATGGATCCTGGCGTCTGGCAGCTCGCGGCGGCCGCGGTCCTGGTCGTGCTCGCCGGCCTCTTCACGGCGGCCGACGCGGCCGTCGCCGCCTTCTCCCGCGCCCGCGCCCAGGAGCTGGTCGCCGCTGAGCGTGCCGGCGCCCGCCGGCTGGTCGCCGTGCTGGAGGACGCGCCACGCCACCTCAACACCGCGCTGCTGCTGCAGCTGCTGTGCGAGGTGGCGGCCATCGTCCTGATCACCCTCTACGTCGACGCCTGGCTCGCCGGGTCGTGGTGGGCCACCGCCGCGGTGGCGGTGGGCTCGATGCTGGTCGTGTCGTTCGTGGTCGTCGGCGTCGCGCCCCGCACCCTGGGCCGTCAGCACGCCGAGAGCGTCGCACTGTGGTCGGCGTGGCCGCTGTCGGCGCTGACCACCGTGCTGGGCCCGCTCCCGAGGCTGCTGATCCTGGTCGGCAACGCGATCACGCCCGGGCGAGGCTTCCGTGAAGGTCCGTTCTCGACCGAGACCGAGCTCCGCGAGCTCGTCGACATCGCCGAGGCGTCGGAGGTGATCGAGGCCGGCGAGCGCAGGATGATCCACTCGGTCTTCGAGTTCGGCGACACGACCGTCCGCGAGGTGATGGTGCCGCGGGGCGACGTGGTCTACATCGAGACCCACAAGAACCTGCGCCAGACGCTCTCGCTGTTCCTCCGCTCCGGGTTCTCCAGGGTCCCGGTGATCGGGGAGAACCTCGACGACGTCCGGGGCTTCGCCTATCTCAAGGACGTGGTCCGCCGCGACTTCGAGGACCCCGACGTCGAGCTGACGGAGCGGGTCGAGGCGGTGATGCGCCCGGTCCACTGGGTGCCGGAGTCCAAGCCGATCGACGACCTGCTGCGCGAGATGCAGTCGATGCGCCAGCACATCGCCATCGTGGTCGACGAGTACGGCGGCACCGCCGGCCTGATCACCATCGAGGACCTCTTGGAGGAGATCGTCGGCGAGATCACCGACGAGTACGACGCCGCGGAGGTCGCCACCGAGCAGCTCGACGACGGCCGGGTGCGGGTGTCGTCGCGCTACCCCGTCGACGACCTCGACGAGATCTTCGGGTTCGACATCGAGGAGGAGGACGTCGACTCCGTCGGGGGCCTGATGGCCAAGCACCTCGGCCGGGTGCCGATCCCGGGATCGGTGGTCGACGCCTGGGGTCTGCGGTTCGAGGCCGAGCACGCCGCCGGGCGGCGCAACAAGATCGGCACGGTGCTCATCTCCCGGCTCGCCGACGACGCCGCGACGGGCTGACCCGACCGGCACAGCCGAGAGGCGGTGCCGGCGACCCGCGCGCAGGTCCGCTCCGCGATAATCGCCCCATGGCCGACCTCTCCGCCGAGGACAAGAAGCTCGTCACGCTGGCCCGCGCCACCCGCGCCCGGATCGGCGCGGCCGAGGGTGCCGCGGTCCGCGACACCGACGGCCGCACGTACGCCGCGGCGACGGTCGACCTTCCGTCGCTGCGGCTCAGCGCGGTGCAGGCGGTGGTCGCGATGGCGGTCGCCTCCGGCTCGACGGCGGTCGACGCCTGCGTGCTGCTCGGAGGCGCGGCGGAGCTCGCCGACGACGACGCAGCGGTGCTGCGCGACTTCGCCGGCAGCGCGGGCGTGACGGTGCACCTCGGCGACGTCCGCGGCGCCGTCGCCGCCACCCGGACCGCGTAGCCGCCGAAAATGCAGGACGCGCCGGGCGCGGTTTGGCGATAGGTTCGTCTCCATGGCGAACCGTGCCTGGGACATGCACGAGCGGGCCGTGCAGCGGCTGGCCGACTCCTACGCCGCGATCCCGCAGGGTGAGCCGGTCCGCCTCGCCAAGCGCACCACCAACCTGTTCCGGGCGCGTGCGGCGAGCACGGCGCCGGGCCTCGACGTCAGCGGCCTCGACGGGGTGATCGAGGTCCTGCCCGACGGGCCGGACGGTCCGGTCGCCGAGGTGCAGGGCATGTGCACCTACGAGAGCCTCGTCGACGCGACCCTCCCGCACGGCCTGATGCCGTTCGTCGTGCCTCAGCTGCGCACGATCACGCTCGGCGGCGCGGTCACCGGGCTCGGCATCGAGTCCACCAGCTTCCGCCTCGGCCTGCCGCACGAGTCGGTGCTGGAGATGGACGTCTTCACCGGAGGCGGGGCGGTGGTCACGACGCGGCCCGGCGACGACCTCTTCGACGCCTTCCCCAACTCCTACGGCTCGCTGGGCTACGCGACCCGCCTGCGGATCCGGCTGGCTCCGGCGCCGCCGTACGTCGCGCTGCGCCACGTCACCTTCGACGACGCGGAGCTGCTCGCCAAGACCATCGGCGAGATCACCGCGACGCAGGAGCTTGACGGCGAGCCGGTGCACGCCCTCGACGGCGTGGCGTTCGCGCCGGGGGAGTACGTCCTGACCCTCGCCCGCTGGACCGACGAGGGCGGACCGACCTCGGACTACGCCGGCCAGCAGGTCTACTACCGCTCGCTGCGGACCCGGGACCGCGACCTGCTGACCGCCTACGACTACCTCTGGCGGTGGGACACCGACTGGTTCTGGTGCTCCGGTGCCTTCGGCGCCCAGCACCCCCTGCTCCGCAGGGTCTGGCCGCGCAGCAAGCGGCGCTCGGACGTCTACATGCGCCTGCTCCACCTCGACCGCAGGTTCGGGATCGCGGACCGGCTCGACCGCCGTGCCGGGCGCCCGCTGCGCGAGCGGGTGGTCCAGGACGTGGAGGTCCCGGTCGAGAGGCTGGCGGAGTTCCTGGAGTGGTTCGACGCCGAGGTCGGCATGCGGCCGGTGTGGCTGTGTCCCCTCGTCTCGAAGGGCACGACCGGGCCGGACGGCTCGGGCGGCGCCCAGTGGCCGCACTACCCGCTCGAGCCGGGCCGCCTCTACGTCAATCTCGGCTTCTGGGGGACCGTGCACGTCGGCCCGGACGCCGTGCACGCCCCGCTCAACCGCGCCATCGAGGCGAAGGTCCACGAGCTCGGCGGTCACAAGTCGCTCTACTCCGAGGCCTTCTACGACCGCGAGACCTTCGACGCCCTCTACCACGCCGGCGCCCTCGACGAGGTGAAGCGTCGCTACGACCCCGACGACCGACTGACCACCCTCTACGACAAGGCGGTGAGGAGCCGATGACCACCCCCCAGGGCATCGCCCCGACGATCGCCTCGCTGTTCCGCAGCGGGCTTCCCCTCTGGCTCACGGCGTACGACGGCAGCTCCGCCGGCGCCCTGGACCAGCCCTACGGGCTCGAGATCGTCAACGAGCGCGGGCTCTCCTACATCATGTCGGCTCCGGGCGACCTCGGGCTGGCGCGTGCGTACGTCGCCGGCGACCTGGTCCTCCACGGCGCCCACCCCGGTGACCCGTACCCGGCGTTCCGGCTGATGAAGGACAAGACCGACTTCGGCATCCCCAAGCCGGCCGAGCTGGTCTCGATCGTCCGCCGGCTCGGCGTCGGCCACCTGTTCCCGCCGCCCCCGCCGCCGCAGGAGCACCTGCCCGCCTGGCGGCACCGGATGGAGGGACTGCGGGCACTGGGGAGGTGGAGCCGGCACTCCCAGGAGCGCGACGCGGACGCGATCCACCACCACTACGACGTCTCCAACACCTTCTACGAGCACGTCCTCGGCCCGTCCATGACCTACACCTGCGCCGTCTTCCCGCACGAGGACGCGACGCTGGAGGAGGCCCAGGAGCACAAGTACGACCTGATCTGCCGCAAGCTCGGGCTGCAGCCGGGTCAGCGACTCCTGGACCTCGGTTGCGGCTGGGGCGGGATGGTGCGTCACGCCGCCCGCCACTACGGCGTCAAGGCGCTGGGCGTCACCCTCTCCCGCGAGCAGGCCACCTGGGCGCAGGAGGAGATCAAGCGGCAGCGCCTCGACGACATGGCCGAGGTCCGGTTCTCCGACTACCGCGACGTCGAGGAGGGTGACTTCGACGCCGTCAGCTCGATCGGGCTGACCGAGCACATCGGCGTGGCCAACTACCCGTCGTACTTCGGCTTCGTCCGCGACAAGCTCAAGCCGCACGGGCGACTGCTCAACCACTGCATCACGCGCCACGACAACCGGGGCCGGCCCAGCGCAGGCGCCTTCATCGACCGCTACGTCTTCCCCGACGGGGAGCTCGCCGGGTCCGGCACCATCGTGCGCGCCATCGAGGACGCCGGTCTGGAGGTCCAGCACCACGAGAACATCCGGGTCCACTACGCGCGGACCCTCGCCGGCTGGTCGCGCAACCTGGCCGAGCACTGGGACGCCTGTGTCGCCGAGACCGACGAGGGCACGGCCCGGGTGTGGGGCCTCTACATGGCCGGCTCCCGGATCGCCTTCGAGCGCAACGAGATCCAGCTGCACCACGTGCTGGCGACCAAGACGGTCGACGGGGCCAGCGGCTACCCGCTCCGCCACGAGTTCTGACCGCTCGCCCCGGTCGTTGCGGCGCGGGACCGTCAGGGGGGAACCACGTCCCACCCGATAGCCTGAACCGGTGAGCACCCGCGCCGAGCAGTACGTCGCCGACGTGGTGGCCCGCGAGCAGATCACACCGCATCTGCTCCGGCTCACGCTCGGTGGTGCGGGGCTGGACGGGTTCGGCTCGACCGGGGTGCCCGACGAGTGGGTCGGCCTCGTGGTGCCCGGGCAGTTCCAGAGCCGCTACTACACCGTGCGGTCGTGGCGGCCCGGCGACGGGTCGGCCCGGCCCGCCGAGCTGATCCTCGACGTGGTGGTCCACCAGGTCGGGCTGGTCACCGAGTGGGCGACCGGCAAGGCCGGCGACCCGGTCGGCCAGCAGGTCACGGTGAGCGAGCCCAAGGGCTCCTTCGCCCTGCCTCCCGACGCCCAGTGGTTGCTGCTGGTCGGCGACCTCACCGCGCTGCCGGCGATGGCGCGGATCGCGGAGACCCACGGCTCACAGCTGCCGCTCCGGGTCCACGCCGAGGTCCCCGACGACCCGGCCGACCTCCTCGACTACCTGCCCGAGGGCAGCGACGTGACCTGGCTGGCGCCGCCGCCCGACGGTCGCAGCCGGCTGTCGGAGGTGGTGGCCTCGCTGGACTGGCCGGAGGGCCCCGGCTACTTCTGGATGGCGGGGGAGTCCGCCCAGATGCGCGCGATCCGCAAGCATCTGATGTGCGACCGCAGGCTGCCGAGCACCCACTACGACGTGATGGGCTACTGGCGCGCGGTCGCCGAGCGGCAGCCGCGCGCCGTCGACCCCGGCCCGATCTGGCGCGCCGGCAAGGCTGCCGGGAAGACCGACGAGGAGATCTGGGCCGACTACGACGAGGCGAGGTCCTCGTGATGGCGCGCCCGGACGACGAGCGGGGCGAGGACCTCGACGAGGATCTCGACGGGCTCGACGAGGACCTCGACGACGAGCTCGACGAGGACTTCGCCGGCCTTCCGGCGCCCGCCCCCGCGGTCGCGCCGGCGTTCGGCACCGGCGAGGTCCCCGACGGCTACCGCAGCGGCTTCGCCTGCTTCGTCGGCCGGCCCAACGTGGGCAAGTCGACGCTGACCAACGCCCTCGTCGGGCAGAAGATCGTGATCACCTCCGACAAGCCGCAGACCACCCGCACCGTCGTGCGCGGCATCGTGCACCGGCCCGACGGGCAGCTGGTGCTCGTGGACACCCCTGGCCTGCACCGGCCGCGCACCCTCCTCGGCGAGCGCCTCAACGACCTCGTGCGCACGACCTGGGCGGAGGTCGACGTGGTGGCGGTGTGCTTCCCCGCCGACGAGAGGATCGGCCCGGGAGACACCTTCCTGGTCAACGAGCTGGCCAAGGTCCGTCGTACGACCAAGATCGCGGTGGCGACCAAGACCGACCTCGCGGCACCCGACCGGATCGCCGAGCACCTGGTCGACATCGCCGAGCTGGGGCGCAGCACCGGCACCGAGTGGACCGAGATCGTCCCGGTCTCCTCGGTGGGGGGCGACCAGATCGACCTGCTGGCGCAGCTCCTCGTGGGGCTGATGCCCGAGGGGCCGCCGCTCTATCCTGACGGCGACCTGACCGACGCGCCCGAGGAGGTGCTCGCCGCCGAGCTGATCCGCGAGGCGGCGCTGGACGGCGTTCGTGACGAGCTGCCGCACTCGATCGCCGTCGTCGTCGAGGAGATGGGCCTGCGCGAGGGACGCCCCGACGACAAGCCGCTGCTCGACATCCACGCCAACCTCTTCGTCGAGCGCGACTCCCAGAAGGGCATCGTGATCGGCAGGAAGGGGGCCCGGCTGCGCCGGGTCGGGACGGTGGCGCGGCAGCAGATCGAGGCGCTCCTCGGCACGCCGGTCTTCCTCGACCTCCACGTGAAGGTCGCCAAGGACTGGCAGCGCGACCCGCGCCAGCTCCGTCGCCTCGGCTTCTAGGTCTCGCGACCGCGGGACCTGCGCGGTCAGCTCTCCGGCGCCCAGCAGCGGCCGAACTTCTGTCCCATCTCCCACTGCTCCCGAGTGGGCCACTCGTAGCCCCACCGGAAGTCCAGCGGGTCCTCGGCCACCTCGGCGCCGGCGTCCTCGCACTGCCGGCGACCGGCGGCCCGGACCCTCTTCTCCCCGGGATAGCCGCCGTCGTCGAAGGTGACCACGTCGATGGCGCGCCAGCTGTGCCGCTCCGAGCACGGCACCCGCTCGAAGTCCTTCGCGTCCGGTGCCGCGGTCCCGCACATGGCGTGCTGGGGGCGGGGTGCCCGCCGGAGCGCCCCCTTGAGCGTCCCGCGCATCTCGGCGAGCTGCTCGCTCCCCGACAGCACCACCGCGTCACAGCGGAACCAGTCCGCTCCCTCGTCGGACTTCTCCACGGTCGGCGTGAACCAGACAGGGCGGATCATGCTCAGCCGCAGGTTCCGCGGCGTGCCGCCCAGGTAGCGGATCAGGCGCCGGGGGCACACCGAGGCGACCTGCGCCTGCACGTGCTCGGAGTCGATGGCCAGGAGGTGGCCGTCCACGACGGCGTCGATCGTGCCGACGGCGACGGTCTCGGTGGTGTGCGGCTGTCTGCAGCTGACGGGCGGAGCCTCCGTGGTGGGCGCGACCGCGGCCTCGAAGGGGAGGTCGTAGCAGGCGCCCACCTCCGGGCGGGCCGGCGGCTCCGGGGCGGTGGTCTGGGACGCGGTCGGCTCCGGACTCGGATCGGCGCGCGGCGCCCCGCCGTCGCCGGTGCACGCGGCCAGGGGAGACGCCAGCACGACGAAGGACCCGGCGGCGAGGAGGGCTCGGGCCCGCGGCCGGCGGGTCACCTCACTCACCGGTCCTCGCCCAGCACACGGACCGGCGGATCCCCGCCTCCCACTCCGCCTCGTGGAAGAAGGTGAAGCCGTACTCGAACTCGGCCGGATAGTTCAGCCAGGCCTTCACCGAGGTCGCGCAGAACGAGCGGGTGCGGCTCTCCATGACCCGGTCCCCGGGGTACTCGTCCTCCGGCTCGCCGATCTTGACGGTGGTCACCGCCCGCCAGTCGTGCTTCTGGGAGCAGGGCACCTTCTCCCCGGCGCCCACCGAGGGGCCGCGCGCGCAGCTGAGCCACTTGTCGTCGGGACGGCCGGAGAGCATGCCCTTGGCGGTCGCGGGGAGCGGCCGGTAGGTCGGGCTGCTCGCGCTGCCGCCGATGACGTCACAGCGGTACCACCGCGCGCCCTGGTCCCAGGCCTTCTCCGACGGCCGGAACCAGGCCCAGCTGACGGTCGTGCGCAGCACGAGGCTCTCGTCGGCTCCGACGAACTCGGCGAACGCCTTCGAGCAGGTCCGGTAGGCGAACCGGCCGAGGGCGGCGTCCTCGTAGTCCGCATCGTCGAACTTCTCCGGCAGCGCCCCGACCGCGAAGGTCTCGGCGGTGTGCGGCTGCGTGCAGTCGACCGTCCGGGTCGCGTTGGCCGGCATCGCGACGTCCTCGGGCGTGAGCTCGCGGCACACCCCGTTCGGCGGCATCTCGACGGAGTCCACCAGGTCCGGGTCGGTGTTGGACCCCTGCCCCTCGCTGCTGCACCCGGCCAGCAGGGCGGTCACGAGCGCGGTCACCAGCGTCGCCAGGAGAGCGGGGAGCGGCGCCGGCAGGGAGGCGGCGACGGCGCGCGCATGCGTCATCGCGGAGGTCCCCTCTCGTGCGCTGTCCCGGCGCCGACTCAGTCGGTCAGCAGTGCCGCGATCGTAGCGCCCAGCTCGTAGGCCGACCCGAGCGCCGCGTCATCGACCTCGCCGAGGACCCCGAGCACGTCGTACCCCTGCCGCCAGCCGAGGGCCCCGACGATGGACCGCACGGAGCGCTCGGCGCCGGTCAGGTCGTAGCGGCCGTGCAGCCACAGGCCGTAGGGCCGGCCCGCCGTCCGCCCCTCCTCGCCGGCCGGAGCGCCGGAGGAGTCCAGTGCGCCACCGACCGCGAGGAACGTGGAGTCGAAGAAGTGCTTGAGCGCTCCGCTCATGTAGCCGAAGTTCGCGGTCGTGCCGAGGACGTACCCGTCCGCGTCGAGCACGTCCTCGGCGGTGGCCTCCAGGGCGGGCCGGACGGCCACGTCGACGCTGAGGATGGCGTCGTCGCGGGCGCCGGCCACCACCTGGTCGAGCAACGCGCGCATCGACCTGCTCGGCGAGTGGTGGACGATCAGCAGCCTCGGCACGCCGCCAGGCTAGACGGCGGCGGTGTAGCGCTCCCACACCCGGTGTGCCGCCATCTGCTCCTGGACACCGGTCAGCACCGTGGCCGGGTCGTCACCGGTCACCACACCCGGACCTCCCGCCACGCCGGCGACCGCGAGCGCGTCCGCACCCGCGCCCCAGGCGCCGATCACCTTGGCGTGCCGGTAGCACTCCTGCAGCAGCATCGCGACGCGTGGGTCGAGGGTGGCGGTGCCCTCCGCCCCGGCCTTCTCGTCGCGGATCGGCAGCGCATCGGGCGCGGGCGCCGGGCATCCGGCGACCAGGACGGCGTCGAACTCCACCGACCGGGCGGCGGCGAAGGTGCGCTGCACGTCGAGGCCGTCCACCGTGCCGCCGTGGGGCGCCACGAGGAGCGGTACGACCTTGGCGCCCAGCAGCGCCGCGCGCACCGTCTCGACGCCCTCGGCGCCGGCGGCCGGGTCCACCACGATGCCGACCATCCGCCCCTCCGGCGCCCACGGACCGCCCGCCAGCTGCGAGAGGGCGGGGCTCGGCTCGAGGTCGACGAGCGGGACGGTGGGCTCCGGCGCGGGCAGGCCCAGCCCCAGCGCCACCTGCTCGCACAGCACCGGGTCGATGTTGGCCAGGCACTGCAGCTGCCGCTCCTTGACCGCCTGCTCGTAGCACCGGCCGAGCTCGAAGGTGTAGGCGCGCACGATGTGCTCCCGCTCGACCGCCGTCATGCTCAGCCAGAACTGGCGGGTCTGGCTGAAGTGGTCGTCGTACGACGCCGGCTGGGCGCGCACCTTCGTCGACTCGGTCACCCGCACCGCCGCCTCGACGAACGCGCGCGCCTCCTCGTCGCCCAGGTCGGCGCCGGCGGCGAACGGGCAGCCGCCGTCGAGCGAGTTCGGCTTGTAGGGAGCGACGCCGCTGTGCACCGCGTGCTGGTGGAAGCCGTCGCGGAACATGTCGTTGACCGGGGCGTGGGGGCGGTTGATCGGCAGCTGGTTGTAGTTGGGCCCGCCGAGCCGGGACAGCTGGGTGTCGACGTAGGAGAACAGCCGGGTCTGCAGCAGCGGGTCGTCGGTCACGTCGATGCCCGGCACCAGGTGCCCGACGTGGAAGGCGATCTGCTCGGTCTCGGCGAAGAAGTTCGTCGGGTTGCGGTTCAGCACCAGGCGTCCGATCGGCTGCACCGGCGCCAGCTCCTCCGGGACGATCTTCGTGGGGTCCAGCAGGTCGATGCCCTCGAACGTCTGCTCGGGCGTGTCCTCGAAGACCTGGATGCCCAGCTCCCACTCGGGATGGGCGCCGGACTCGATGGCGTCGGCGAGGTCGCGGCGGTGGAAGTCGGGGTCGACCCCGCCCAGCATCTGCGCCTCCTCCCAGGTCAGGGAGTGGACACCCAGCTTGGGCTTCCAGTGGAACTTCACCAAGGACGTCTGTCCCTCGGCGTTGGTGAGCCGGAAGGTGTGGACGCCGAAGCCCTCCATCATCCGGTAGGACCGGGGGATGCCTCGGTCGGACATGTTCCACAGCGTGTGGTGCTGGGCCTCGGTGTGCAGCGACACGAAGTCCCAGAACGTGTCGTGGGCGCTCTGCGCCTGCGGGATCTCCCGGTCGGGGTGCGGCTTGGCGGCGTGGACGATGTCGGGGAACTTGATCCCGTCCTGGATGAAGAAGACCGGGATGTTGTTGGCGACCAGGTCCCAGTTGCCCTCGGCGGTGTAGAACTTCGTGGCGAAGCCGCGGGTGTCGCGCGCGGTGTCCATCGAGCCGCGGTTGCCGAGGACGGTCGAGAACCGCACGAACACCGGCGTCTGCTCGCCCTTCTTGAACACGCTGGCGAGGCAGACGCCGTCCGCGGTGCCGTAGCCCTCGAAGACCCCGTGGGCGCCCGCGCCCCGCGCGTGCACGACCCGCTCCGGGATCCGCTCGTGGTCGAAGTGGGTGATCTTCTCCCGGAGGTGGTGGTCCTGCAGGAGGGTCGGTCCGCGGTGCCCGGCCTTGAGCGAGTGGTCGGTGTCCCGCAGCCTCGCACCGGTCGCCGTGGTCAGGTAGGCGCCCTGCTGGGACCGGTCGTGGGGGTCGGCGCCTGTGTCGGCCCCCGTGGCGGTGCGGACCTCGGGCGCCGCCTGGTCGGGCTTCGGCGGCAGCGGCGACGTCACCGAGGTCGGCTCTTCGAGGGACGGCGGGGCCGAGCCGGGCGTCCCGGGGATGGGTGGCGCCATCATCTCGGCGGCCTTCTCGACGGCTGTCTCGGCGACGTCGGCGACCTTGCTCGCCGCGTCCTTGGCGGCCTGCTTGGGGTCCATGGGGGGGTTCCTTCCGAGAGGCTGGGGTCCTCCGGTGGTACCCACCGCCGTGCCGGGGAGACCGGTGGTGCTCCGGTCCGCTGCCGCGGGCCCGTGGGGTCCGGTGGGGTAGAGTGTCCGTGTCATGACGCGCGCCCAGCTTCTTAGCGGCCGCAGCGAGGTCCCCACCAGTCGATGAGCCGGACCCCCTCGCTGCGGAGTGAGTAGCGCGCCCGGCGCCCGATCGACCACCCAGCCGAGGAACTCATGACCATTCCCGACGTCCCCAGCGACAAGCGCGTCACCGTACCCAGCCAGCAGCCGAGCGGCATGCCCTACCACCGCTACCGGGCGTTCGAGCCGGTCACCGTGCCCGACCGCACCTGGCCGGACCAGAAGGTGACCAGGGCCCCGCGGTGGCTCTCGACCGACCTGCGCGACGGCAACCAGGCGCTGATCGACCCGATGAGCCCCTCGCGCAAGATGAAGATGTTCGACCTCCTCGTGCGGATGGGCTACAAGGAGATCGAGGTGGGGTTCCCGGCGGCCAGCCAGACCGACTTCGACTTCGTGCGCCAGCTCGTCGAGGGCGACCGGATCCCCGACGACGTCCGGATCTCGGTGCTGACCCAGGCCCGCGAGGACCTGATCGAGCGCACGGTGTCGTCGTTGGTGGGCGCTGACCGGGCGACGGTCCACCTCTACAACGCCACGGCGCCGCTCTTCCAGCGGGTCGTGTTCGGCGTCACCGAGGCCGAGTGCATCGCGATCGCGACGCGCGGGACCGAGTGGGTGATGAAGCACGCCGAGCAGCTGCTGGACGGCACCGACTTCGGCTACCAGTACAGCCCCGAGATCTTCACCCAGACGCCGACCGACTTCGCCCTCGAGGTGTGCGAGCGGGTCTCCGACGTCTGGCAGCCCGAGGACGGCCGCGACATCATCCTCAACCTGCCGGCGACGGTGGAGATGTCGACGCCGAACACCTACGCCGACCAGATCGAGTACTTCTCGCGCGGGCTCACCCGCCGCGCCCACAGCGTGATCAGCCTGCACCCGCACAACGACCGCGGCACGGCGGTCGCCGCGACGGAGCTGGGCCTGATGGCCGGTGCCGACCGGGTCGAGGGCTGCCTGTTCGGGCACGGTGAGCGCACCGGCAACGTCGACCTGGTCACCCTCGCGATGAACCTGTTCAGCCAGGGGATCGACCCGCAGGTCGACCTGTCCGACATTGACGAGGTCCGCCGGACGGTGGAGTACTGCACGCAGCTGCCCGTCCACCCGCGGCACCCCTACGCCGGCGACCTGGTCTACACCGCGTTCTCCGGCTCCCACCAGGACGCCATCAAGAAGGGCCTGGAGGACCTCGAGCGGATCGCCGCCGAGCAGGGCAAGCCGGTCGGCGAGATCCCGTGGGAGGCGCCGTACCTCCCCATCGACCCGAAGGACGTCGGCCGCACCTACGAGGCCGTGATCCGGGTGAACAGCCAGTCCGGCAAGGGCGGCGTCGCCTACGTCCTGAAGGCCGAGCACAGCCTCGACCTGCCGCGCCGGGCCCAGATCGAGTTCAGCCGGGTCATCCAGGAGCACACCGACAGCCAGGGTGGCGAGGTCACGCCGGAGGAGATCTGGACGATCTTCCGCAGCGAGTACCTCGACCGCGAGGAGCCCTACCACCTGCTCAGCTTCACCTCCACCACCGACGAGGAGGGCGACGACCGGCAGGAGGTGCACCTCCGGGTGCGGGGCGAGGAGCGCACGTTCACCGGCATGGGCAACGGGCCGGTCGCCGCGTTCGTCGACGGCATGCGCCACGCCGGTGCCGACATCCGCGTCCTCGACTACGCCGAGCACGCGCTCTCCTCGGGCGGTGACGCGCTCGCGGCCGCCTACGTCGAGTGCGAGATCGCCGGCGAGATCGTGTGGGGGATCGGCATCCACCACAACATCGTGACGGCGTCGTTGCGCGCCGTGGTGTGCGCCGCCAACCGCGCGCAGGCGATCACCATCCCGCACCGCTGACGGCGGCGGACCCGGCGAGACCGGTCAGCCGGTCCTCGCCCGGTCCGCCTCCCGCAGGTGGAGCGCCGCCTCGACCAGGGTCAGGTGGCTGAACGCCTGCGGGAAGTTGCCCACCATTCGGCGCTCGGCCGGGTCGTACTCCTCCGACAGCAGGCCGACGTCGTTGACCAACCCGACCAGCCGGTCGAAGAGCCGGTGCGCGTCATCGAGCCGGCCGGCGAGTGCGTACGCCGAGACCAGCCAGAAGCCGCACGCGAGGAACGGGTGCTCCTCGCCGGACAGCCCGTCCACGCCGGACTCGGTGCGGTAGCGGAGCGGAAGGCCGTCGCGGAGCAGGTCGCGCTCGATGGCCTCGATCGTGCCGAGCATGCGGGGATCGTCTCCGGGGATCAGCCCCACGATGGGCAGGACCAGCAGCGCCGCGTCGACCTCGGTGGTCGCGTAGTGCTGCGTGAACGTGTTGCGCTCCTCGTCGAAGCCGCGGGTGAGCACCTCCTCGCGCACGGCGTCGCGCAGGCTCGCCCAGCGGTCCAGCGGACCGTCGAGGTCGTACTCCTCGATCGCCCGCACCCCACGGTCGAAGGCCACCCACACCATCGCGCGGGAGTGGGTGAAGTACTGCGGCGCCCCGCGGATCTCCCAGATGCCGTGGTCGGGCTGCCGCCAGCGCTCGGCGAGGTCCTCGAGGAGCTGGCGCTGGATGGCCCAGGCGTCGGCCGACGAGCCGAGCTCGCTGTCGCGCATCACGGCCAGCGCGTCGAGCGTCTCGCCGATCACGTCGAGCTGGTGCTGTCCGTACGCGCCGTTGCCGATCCGGACCGGGCGGGAGTCGGCGTAGCCGGGGAGGTGGTCGAGCTCGTGCTCGGTCAGCCGCCGGGTCCCGTCGACGCCGTACATGATCTGCAGCTTGCGGGGGTCTCCCGCGACGGCCCGCAGGAGCCAGTCGCGCCACAGCCCCGCCTCGGCGGTCTGGCCGGCAGCGACCAGCGAGGTCAGCGTCAGCGCGGCGTCGCGCAGCCAGCAGAAGCGGTAGTCCCAGTTGCGGACCCCGCCGAAGTCCTCCGGGAGGGACGTGGTGGGTGCCGCGACGATCCCCCCGGTCACCTCGTGCGTCATCAGCCGCAGCGTGAGCAGCGACCGGCGTACGACGTCGGCGTGGGGCAGGTCCTCGGGGCAGAGGTTCGCCCACTCCTGGTCGCCGCGGACGGTGTCGTCGATCCGCTGGTCGACGTCGTCGAACTCGGGAGGAGGCGCGTGCGAGGGCAGCCAGACCAGGTCGAAGGCCGCCGCGTCGCCCTCGGAGAGCTCGAACTCGTCGAGGTAGCCGCCGTCGTCCTGCTCCGTGGGGAGGCGGGGGCCGCGGAGCACGATCTGGTCGGGCCCACCGACCGCGGTCAGCACCTCGTTGCCGCTCACCTTCTCGCGCCGCACCCAGGGGCGTACGGCGCCGTAGTCGAACCGGATGCGCCAGCGGTGACGCACGCGCACGGTCCCGCGGGTGCAGCGCAGCACGCGCACGACGTCGGCCCGCTCGACACCGGTGGGCATCAGGTCGGTCAGCGTGAGCGTCCCGCCGGCCGTCTCGAACGTGGTCTCCAGGATGGTCGTGTCGTCGACGTAGCGGCGGGTCGCCGTGTGGTCGTCGGTCGGGCACAGCTGCCAGTGCCCGTGCTCGTCGGTGCCGAGGAGCCCGGCGAGACAGGCCGGTGAGTCGAACCGGGGGAGGCACAGCCAGTCGACGGAGCCGTTCTTGCCGACCAGGGCCGCGGTGTGCCGGTCGCCGATCAGGGCGTAGTCCTCGATGGGCAGGGCCATCACGTCGCTCCCGGGTTCTGCATCAGGCCACCGTCGGCCATGACCGTGGTCGCGGTCAGGTAGGAGGCGGCGTCCGAGGCGACCAGGCAGACCAGCCGGCCGATCTCCTCCGGCTCGGCGATGTAGCCGAGCGGGATCGCCGCCTCGAGCGCCGCTACCTGCTCGGGCGTGTCGCCGGCGTTGAGCGGCGTGCGGACCGCGCCCGGGCCGACGCCGACGACCCGGATCCCGTGCTTGCCGAGCTCGACGCCGGCCGTCCGGGTCAGCATCCGCATGCCGCCCTTGGACACGCAGTAGGCGAGGTCGGTGGGCATCGGCCAGTCCTCGTGGGTGGAGGTGATGTTGACGATCACCCCGCCGCCTCCCTGCCTCCTCATCTGCTCCGCCGCGAGCTTGGTGCCGAAGACGGCACCCTTGAGGTTCACGCCCAGGAGCAGGTCGTACATCTCCTCGGTCAGCGCGCCGAGGTCCTGGCGGGACTCGATGCCGGCGTTGTTGACCATCACGTCGAGCCGGCCGAAGGTCGCCACCGCCTGCTCGACCAGGCCGCGCAGCTCCACGACGCTGCTCACGTCGGCGCGCACGGCCGTGGCCTCTCCGCCGGCGCCAATGATCTCCTCGACCAGCGCGCGGGCGTCCTCGGCGCGGTCGACGTAGTCGATCACCACCCGCGCACCCTGGGCGGCGGCCTGGCGCACGATGCCGGCGCCGATGCCGGAGTTGCCGCCCGTGACGACGACGACCTTGCCCGCCAGCGGGCGGGCGTCGCCGGGCGCGGCGTCGAGGTGAACCATGCGTTCCACCGTAGCGACCGCCGTGCGACCGGGCCGATCTGTCAGGATCGGTGCGTGAGCGCGGACGAGCGAACGCTGGTGTCCCAGCGGACAGGGCAGGTCTTCGTCGAGACCGAGCGCGGTCGCGACCGCCTCGAGTACACCGAGTACGGCTCCGGCGAGAAGTGGGTCGTGCTGCTGCCCGGACTGCTCATCCCGCGCCGCATGCACCACGGGCTGGCGCGCACGCTGGCCGGCGCCGGCGCCCACGTGGTCACCCTCGACCTCCTCGGCCACGGGTCCTCCGACAAGCCGGAGGACCCCCTCGTCTACTCGGTGACGTCGTTCGCCGAGCAGGTCGTTGTGCTCCTCGACCACCTCGGCGCGCGGCAGGCGGTGGTCGGCGGCACCTCGCTCGGCGCCAACGTGGCCCTCGAGGTCGCGGCGATCGCGCCGGAGCGGGTGCGTGGGCTGCTCATCGAGATGCCGGTGCTCGACAACGCGGTGGAGGCAGCGATCTTGGCGTTCGCGCCCCTCCTCCTCGTCGCCCGGTTCGCCCCGCTGGCCGTCTCCGGGGTCCGGTTCGCCACGCGGCGGGTGCCTCGTCGGCTCGCGCCGTACTGGGTCGGGATCGGCCTCGACACCCTCGACCAGCGGCCCGGCCCGATGGCCGCCTACGTCCACGGCGTCTTCTTCGGGCGCGCCGCGCCGTCGGTGCGGGAGCGGAGGGCGATGGACGTACCGGCCCTGGTGGTGGGGCACCCCCGTGACCCGATCCACCCGGGCGCCGACGCCGAGCTGCTCGCCGACCAGCTGCCGAACGCGACCTTCTTGAAGGCGCGCGGGATCCTGGAGTGGCGGCTGCGACCCGAGCGGCTCGACCTCGCGGCCACCCGGTTCATGCTCGACTGCTGGCGGCCGGCGCGCCGCAGTCGCCGTACCCGCCCGACGGGGGCGTGAGCCGCCGCCTCGCTAGATGCGCTGGCCCGACAGGCGGCCGACCAGGGCCACGGCGTCCCGGACGACGGCGTCGAGCGGGAGGTCGGTGTCCACCATGCCGCCGACCTCGTCGTCCTCGAGCGGCTCGAGGGTGCGCAGCTGCGACTCCAGCAGCGCCGGGGGCATGAAGTGCGTGCGGTTGGCCATCCGGCTGGCCAGCACCTCCTGGGAGCCGGCGAGGTGGACGAAGACGGTCGGCTCCGGCACCGCGCTGCGCAGCACGTCGCGGTGCCGGCGGCGGAGCGCCGAGCACGCCAGGGCGGTGGGCCGGTCGGCCGCGTGTCCGGCGGCCGTCCACCGGGCGAGCGCCGCCAGCCACGGCTCCCGGTCGTCGTCGTCCAGCGGTACGCCGGCCGCCATCTTCGCCACGTTGGCGGGCGGGTGGTGGTCGTCGCCGTCGGTCACGACGAGCTCCAGCCGGTCGGCGAGCGCGTGCGTCACGGTGGACTTCCCGGTGCCCGCCACACCCATGACGACGACGTGGAGGTGCTGGCGCATGCCTCCACCGTAGGTCAGCGGACCCCCACCTTCCCGACGTCGTCCCTGACCGCCTCGTGCATCCGGGCCCCGACGTTCGCGCGGAGCTCGGTCGCGGACTCGCGGATGGCGTCGGAGATCAGCTCGTGCACCCGGGGGTCGGCCAGAGCGCCCTCCGCGATCCGGAACACCGTGTCGGCGACCAACCTGACCACGTCGTCGTGGAAGGGCACGAACCGGAGCTTCCCGGTCGCCTGGTCCTCCCGGATCAGGTCGAGGATCAGCGCGTCGAGCTCGGCCCGGTTCTCGTCGATCGCCGTGGCCACGTGGCGGGTGTAGTTGCCGGTCTGGATCACGGCGATCACCTCGTCGAGGACCGCGACGGTGACCGGTCGGCGGATCACGTCCACGACGGTGTCGGCGAACCTGGCGACGAGGTAGACCGTGACCCGGTCGCCGAAGGCCCGGTCGGCGGCCCGACCGAGGCGCGCCACGATCACCACGATGCGCAGCAGCCGGAAGCCACGGAAGGCCGGGTGTGCGAGCGGGATCATCCCGAGCACCTCGTACCAGTACGACCGCACGAACCGCGGGCCCATCCCCGAGCGGCGCCACCGCCAGCAGAACTCCACGAGGAAGACCCCGCAGATCGCGATGTCGGCCGCGACCACCCGGCTCGCCACGTCGGGGTCGACGTCCCAGAACGTGATCCACGCCAGCAGCCCCACGGAGATCACGGCGAGCAGCAGCATCACCCAGTCGACGAGGGTCACCGGAGGTGCCGCGGGCCTGCCGGCTCGTCGTCTCGGCGCACTCCCGCCCGCGGCCGGCGGCACGACGATCGGGGTGGCGGCCGGGTCTGTCGGTGCCATGACGGCACAATAGGTGGGTGCCGCTCTACCGTGACGAGGCGATCGTCCTGCGCACCCACAAGCTGGGCGAGGCAGACCGCATCATCACGCTGCTGACCCGCGGCAACGGTCGCGTGCGCGCGGTGGCCAAGGGCGTGCGTCGTACGACGTCGCGCTGGGGGTCGCGCCTGGAGCCGTTCACCCACGTCGACCTCCAGCTCGCCGAGGGCCGCAGCCTCGACGTGGTCACCCAGGCCGAGACCAGGGGCTCCTACGCGGCCGCGATCGGGTTCGACTACGACCGCTACACGGCCGGCACGGTGATGCTCGAGACGGCCGAGCGGCTGGTGGTCGAGGAGCGTGAGCCGGCCCGCCAGCAGTTCGGCCTGCTGCTCGGCGCCCTCAACGCGATGGCGTCCGGCCAGCGGCGCCCGGGGCACGTCCTCGACTCCTACCTGCTGCGCGCCCTGGCCGTCGCCGGCTACGCGCCGACGTTCGTGGACTGCGCCCACTGCGGGCGGGCGCCGGTGACGCCCACCGGCGAGCTCGGCCACCACCGCTGGTTCAACCCCTCGATGGGCGGCGTCCTCTGCTCGACCTGCCGCATCCCGGGCTCCGCCACGCCTGCACCCGAGACCCTGACCCTCCTCGGCGCGCTGCTCGCCGGCGACTGGCCGGTGGTCGAGGCGTCGGATCCCCGCCACGTCCGCGAGGCCAGCGGCCTGGTGGCGGCGTTCGTGCAGTGGCAGCTCGAGCGCGGCCTGCGGTCGCTGACCTACGTCGAGCGCTGAGGCATGTGTGAGGGCGTCCGCCCCGCCGCCCCTGACACACTGCACCCGTGACCCGCGCCTCCCGACGCACGCGTGCCGCTGCGGTGGCCGCACGCCGAGCCGACCCACGTCCGCCCAGCCCGCACCCGTCCGGTGCCCGACCGCCGTCGATCCCGGTCGAGCTGGTGCCGCGGCACGTCGCGATCGTGATGGACGGCAACGGCCGCTGGGCCAAGGAGCGGGGCCTGCCCCGGACGAGGGGCCACGAGGCGGGGGAGTCCTCGCTGTTCGACGTGGTCGAGGGCGCGATCGAGATCGGGGTCAAGGCCGTCTCCGCCTACGCGTTCTCCACGGAGAACTGGTCCCGCAGCCCCGACGAGGTCAAGTTCCTGATGGGCTTCAACCGCGACGTCATCCGCCGGCGCCGCGACGAGATGCACGAGCTCGGCGTGCGGGTCCGCTGGTCCGGCCGCGCGCCGCGGCTGTGGAAGTCGGTGATCGACGAGCTGAGGGTCGCCGAGGAGCTGACCCGGCACAACGACGTGCTGACGCTGACGATGTGCGTCAACTACGGCGGCCGGGCCGAGCTCGGCGACGCCGCGCGGGCACTGGCGCGGGACGTCGCCGTCGGGCGGGTCAACGCCGACCGGGTGGACGACCGCACCCTGGGCCGCTACCTCTACGTGCCCGAGCTCCCCGACGCCGACCTGATCTGGCGCACCTCGGGCGAGCAGCGCCTGTCCAACTTCATGCTCTACCAGGCGGCGTACGCCGAGCTCGTCTTCTCCGACGTGCTCTGGCCCGACGTCGACCGGCGCCACCTCTGGCAGGCGATCGACGAGTACGCCCGCCGCGACCGTCGCTACGGGGGAGCGGAGCCGAACCCGGTGGGCTGAGGCGCCGGCCGCGCTCGGCCGGCGGGCTCAGTGCTCGTCGTAGTGACCGGCGTGGGGGGCGTGCCGGTGGCCGTCGTGCACGTAGTCGACGTGGTCGTCGTGCGGCACCGCGACATGGCCGCAGCGCGGGCCGTGCTCGTGGGGATGCTCGCCGGTCGGCTCGTGGCCGGTGGCCGCGCCGCCGGCGAACGGCTCGCGGAGCCGGGCGCGGTGCCGGCTCCACACCCCGATCGGCCACGCGACGACGAAGCCCGCGAGGGCGACCAGCACGATCGTGGCGCCCGGTGCCACCGGCGTCTCCGGCGGGGCGAACGTCGTGATCACCAGGCCCCCGAGCGACGCCACCCCACCGAGCACCATGGCGGCGCCGATCGTCGAGCGGAACGACCGGGTGAGCTGCTGGGCCGTCGCCACCGGCACCACCATCAGCGCGGAGACCAGGAGCAGCCCCACGGTCCGCATCGCGACCGTCACGCTCACCGCCGCCAGGACGGCGATCATGACGTTGTAGGCACGCACGCGCACACCGGCGACCCGTGCGAACTCGGCATCCTGGGTGACGGCGAAGAGCTGCGGCGAGAGGCCCACGCAGAGCACGATCACGATGGTCGCGAGGACCAGCGTCACGACGACGTCCTGCTCGGAGATGCTGGTGATCGAGCCGAAGAGGTACCTGCCGAGGGTCGCGGCGCTCTGGCCGCCGAGGCCGCTGATCAGGATGCCTCCGGCGAGACCGCCGTAGAAGAGGAGGGCGAGCGCCACGTCGCCGTTGGCCTGGCCGCGCTCGCGGATCACCTCGATCAGCACGGCACCGAGCACCGCCACCACCACGGCGGTCCAGGTCGGCGAGGTGCCGGTGAGGAGGCCGATCGCGACCCCGGTCACCGCCACGTGTCCGATGCCGTCACCCATCAGGGCGAGCCGTCGCTGGACGAGGAAGGTGCCGACGGCCGGGGCCGCGAGGCCGGTGAGCAGCGCCGCGATCAGGGCCCGCTGCATGAAGTCGGTGCCGAGCAGCTCCAACGGGGTCAGCTGGGTCATCGTCCGCCCGCCGGAGGGTCGAGCGGCGCGGAGAACTGCGGCGTGTGGTCCGGACGCGGGCGCTGCTCGGTCGCCGGATGGTGGTGGTGGGTGTGCGGCTCGGCGAACCAGGGCTGGTGCACCTCGTGGTCGAGCAGCGGCGCGCCGTCGTAGACCACCCGCCCGTCGCGCATCACGACGGCGCGGTCGACCAGGGGCCCCAGCGGCCCCAGCTCGTGGGCGACCAGCACGACGGTCGCGCCACGGTCCTTGAGGGCGGACAGTGCGGTGGCGAGGGCCTGCTGGTTCGGCAGGTCGACGCCGGCGGTCGGCTCGTCGAGGATGAACATCTCGGGCTGGCCGGCGAGGGCGCGGGCGATGAGCACCCGCTGCTGCTGTCCGCCGGAGAGGAGGCTGACGGCGTCGTGCCGCCGGTCGGCCAGGCCGACGACCTCGAGGGCCTCCTCGATGGCGGCCCGGTCGGCGCGCGTCAGGGGCCGCAGCAGGCGGCGCCGGGTCAGCCGGCCCGACGCCACGAGCTCCCAGACCGATGCGGGCACGCCGGCGGCGGCGCTCGCTCGCTGAGGCACGAAGCCGATCCGGTGCCAGGCGTGGAAGTCCTCGAGCGGCGTCCCGAAGAGCCGCACCTGCCCGCCCGCCAGGGGCCGCAGCCCGAGCAGGGCCCGCACCAGCGTCGACTTGCCGGAGCCGTTGGCGCCCATCAGGGCGACGAACTGGCCCTGCTCGACGGTGAGGTCGATGTGCCGCAGGACAGGTCGCCCGCCGAGGACCACCGAACCCTCGCGGACGGCGACGACGGTCCGGGTCACGGGCAGCCGTTCGCCGCGCGCAGCGCCTCGAGGTTCTGCCTCATGAGAGAAAGGTAGTCCTCCCCGGAGGTCTCGTCGGTGAGGCCCTCGACCGGGTCGAGCACGCCGGTCTCGATGCCCAGGTCGCCCGCCAGGGACTCGCTGAGCGCGGGGGAGGCGATCCGCTCGCTGAAGACCGTCGTGATGCCCTCGGTCCGGATCAGCTCCTGGAGCTCGCCGAGGTGCGCCGGCGACGGCTCGGCGTCCGGGGAGAGGCCGGCGATCGGGGCGAAGTGCAGGCCGTACTTCTCGAGGTAGCCGAACGCGTCGTGCGACACGACGACCGTGTCCCGCTCGCAGTCGGCGAGCCCCGCGACGAACTCGGCGTCGAGTGCCTCGAGGTCGGCGCGGAGCTCGGCCGCGTTCGCCTCGTACGACGCCGCGTGGTCCGGGTCGATCTCCGCCAGCTTCTGCGCCACGGCGTCCCCGAGGTCGGCCATCCGCAGGGGGTCGTGCCAGAAGTGGGGGTCCTCGTCACCGTGCTCGTGCTCGTGCCCGTGGTGCGCCTCTGCCTCTTCGGCGTGCCCGCCCTCCTCCTCGGCGTGCTCGCCCTGCTCGGTGGCGTGCTCGTCCTCGCCGTGCTCCGCGTGCTCCTCGGGAGACTCGTCGACGGCCAGCAGGTCGACCACGTCGGCGGCGTCGAGCGTCTCGCCCTCGGCGTTCTGCTCGACGGCCTCGTCGACGGCCGGCTGGAAGCCGCCCTCGTAGACGACCAGGTCGGCCTCGGCGACGAACGCGGTGGTCTGGACGTCCAGCTCGAGGTCGTGGGCCTCGCCGCCCGGCTGGGTCAGCACGTCGACCGCCGCGTGGTCGCCGGCCACCCGCTCCGAGACGTACGCCAACGGGTAGAACGCGGCCGCCACCCTGGGCCGGCCGTCGTCGGAGTCGTCGGAGAAGGCCGAGCACCCGGAGGTGAGGAGGACGGTGGTGGCGAGGGCGGAGACCGCAGTCGACAAGCGCATGAGAATCATTCTCACATTGCGACGGTCCGCGATCAAATCGCCCGGTGCGTAGAGTGCCGGCGTGCTCGTCGTGAACCGCTTCCGCGCCCCCGACCCGACCGGCCCCGCGGACCTCCGGGCCGACCTGGAGGCGGTGCACGGTCTGCTCGCCGCGGCGCCCGGCTACCTCGACGGATGGCTCGGCCGCAACCTCGACGAGCCGGACCTGTGGGTGCTCGCGACCCGGTGGCACAACGTCGGCGCCTACCGGCGGGCGCTGTCGTCGTACGAGTTCAAGCTGCGGGGGGTGCCCGTGCTGAGCCGGGCGATCGACGAGCCCAGCGCCTACGAGGTCGTCGAGCCCGATGCGGTGCTCAACGTGGCCCGGAGCCGCGTAACCTAGGAGGTTCGTGACGGTTGCTGCGCAACCTCCTCGAACCGTGAAGACCGCGCGGCAGCCGGCCGTGCGGCCCAGGAAAGGATCCCTCGTGGCCAAGCCGCCCCCGTCCACCGTCGACCAGGTCGTCTCCCTCGCCAAGCGTCGTGGGTTCGTCTACCCCTGCGGCGAGATCTACGGCGGCACCCGCTCGGCCTGGGACTACGGGCCGCTCGGCGTCGAGCTCAAGGACAACATCAAGCGCCAGTGGTGGCGCTCGATGGTGCAGAGCCGCGAGGACGTCGTGGGCCTGGACTCCAGCGTGATCCTGCCCCGGCAGACGTGGGAGGCCTCCGGCCACGTCTCCACCTTCACCGACCCGCTGACCGAGTGCCAGTCGTGCCACAAGCGGTTCCGCTACGACCACCTGCAGGAGGCGTACGCGGAGAAGAAGGGCATCGACGACCCCGACGACGTGGACCTCAAGGACGTCGCGTGCAGCAACTGCGGCACCCGCGGCGCCTGGACCGAGCCGCGACAGTTCTCCGGCCTGCTGAAGACCTACCTCGGCGTGATCGAGGACGAGTCGGGCCTCCACTACCTGCGCCCGGAGACGGCCCAGGGCATCTTCCTCAACTTCGCCAACGTGGTGACCTCCCAGCGGATGAAGCCGCCGTTCGGCATCGCCCAGATCGGCAAGAGCTTCCGCAACGAGATCACCCCCGGCAACTTCATCTTCCGCACCCGCGAGTTCGAGCAGATGGAGATGGAGTTCTTCGTCAAGCCCGGCGAGGACGAGGAATGGCACCAGTACTGGATCGACGAGCGGACCCGCTGGTACACCGACCTCGGCATCGACCCCGACAACCTGCGCCACTACGAGCACGCGCAGGAGAAGCTCTCGCACTACTCCAAGCGCACGGTCGACATCGAGTACCGGTTCAACTTCGCCGGATCGGAGTGGGGCGAGCTCGAGGGCATCGCCAACCGCACCGACTTCGACCTGTCGACGCACGCCAAGCACTCCGGTCAGGACCTCAGCTACTTCGACCAGGCCAACAACGAGCGCTACGTCCCCTACGTCATCGAGCCGGCGGCGGGCCTGTCGCGCAGCCTGATGACCTTCCTCGTCGACGCCTGGTCCGAGGACGAGGCGCCCAACACCAAGGGCGGCGTCGACAAGCGCACCGTGCTGCGGCTCGACCCGCGACTCGCGCCGGTCAAGGTCGCGGTGCTGCCGCTGAGCCGCAACGCCGACCTCTCGCCGAAGGCCAAGGACGTCGCCGCGGAGCTGCGCCGGGCGTGGACGGTCGACTTCGACGACTCCGGTGCCATCGGCCGCCGCTACCGCCGGCAGGACGAGATCGGGACCCCGTACTGCGTCACCGTGGACTTCGAGACGCTCGACGACCACGCGGTGACGGTGCGCGAGCGTGACTCGATGTCCCAGGAGCGGGTGTCGCTCGACCGGCTCACCGCCTACTTCGCCGAGCGGTTCGTCGGATGCTGAACCGCACCCGGCAGGGCCTGGTCCCGATGCCCGTGCTCGGACTCGCGCTCGGGCTCGTGATCGGGCTGGCCGGGTGCGGAGCAGACGACCGGCGTGCGGAGGAGGAGCGGCCGGCCACGCCCAGCCCCTCCACGACCACCACCAGCGCCGGGCCCTACCTCGAGGTGCCGTCGGACGTGGAGCTCACCCCGCCCGGCACCGCGCTGGACCTCGGCGAGGAGGGCGTGATCGCCTTCGAGCTCCGCCAGGACTACAACGCGGCGCTGGCCGTGACGGTCGAGCGGATCGAGCGCACGTCGTTCAAGCAGTCCTTCTCCGGGTGGAACGTCGACGCCGAGACCGGCGCCCGGACGCCGTACTTCGTGCGGCTGACGGTCACCAACCGGGGTGAGAACGACCTCGGCGGGCTGAAGCTGGAGAACATCATCTGGGCCGACGACGGCGAGCACCTGGAGGCGCCGGCCTACTTCGACAAGAAGCAGCTGCCGAGCTGCCACGGCGGGCCGCTGCCGGAGGACTTCCCGACCGGCGCGACGGCCGAGCTGTGCCAGGTCTACTTCATCGCGCCCGACCACGACCTGGAGGCGGTGACCTACCAGCCGCCGGCCGACCTGGAGCCGATCACCTGGACGGGCAAGGTCGGCAAGGTCTCGCCGCCGGAGCGCAAGAAGTCCGGCAACAAGCGGCGCTAGGCCGCAGGGGCCGCGAAGGCTGATTTGGGCGCCGCCGCGGGCCCCCGGAGAATGAGCGCCATGCTGGCACCCGTCCGCGAGGGACTCGCCCTCGGCAGTCTCCGCGTGCAGACGCCCGTCGTGCTCGCGCCGATGGCCGGTGTCACCAACGCCGCCTTCCGGCGGCTCTGTGCGGAGCAGGGCGCCGGCCTCTACGTGTGCGAGATGATCACCAGCCGCGGCCTGGTCGAGGGTGACGAGACCACGAAGCGGATGCTCGTCTTCGACGACGCGGAGCAGGTCCGGTCCGTGCAGCTCTACGGCACCGACCCCGAGTACGTCGGGGGCGCCGCCCGGATCCTGTGCGAGGAGTACGGCGTCGCGCACATCGACCTCAACTTCGGGTGCCCGGTCCCCAAGGTGACGCGCAAGGGCGGCGGCGGCGCCCTGCCGTGGAAGCGCGGCCTGCTCGCCCGGATCCTCGAGGAGGCGGTCGCTGCCGCGACGCCGTACGACGTCCCGGTGACGATGAAGACCCGCAAGGGCCTCGACGACGACCACCTGACCTACCTCGACGCCGGCCGGATCGCGCAGGAGGCCGGCTGCGCCGCCATCGCCCTGCACGGCCGCACCGTCGCCCAGGCCTACTCCGGCCAGGCCGACTGGGAGGCCATCGCCGAGCTCGTCGACCACGTGGACATCCCGGTGCTCGGCAACGGCGACATCTGGGAGGCCGCCGACGCGATCCGGATGGTGAAGCAGACCGGCGTGGACGGTGTCGTGGTGGGGCGCGGCTGCCTCGGCCGGCCGTGGCTGTTCCGCGACCTGGCGGCCGCCTTCGCGGGCGAGCCGGTGACGGCGCTGCCGACCCTCGGCGAGGTGACGGCGATGATGCGGCGTCACGCCGAGCTGCTGACCGAGCACATGGGGGAGGAGCGCGGCTGCAAGGAGTTCCGCAAGCACGTCACCTGGTACCTCAAGGGCTTCCGCGCCGGTGGGGAGCTGCGCCGCTCCCTGGGCCTCGTCGACTCCCTCGCCGCCCTCGACCGGCTGCTCGCCGAGCTCGATCCCACCGAGCCGTACCCGGTGTCCGAGCTGGGCGCGCCGCGGGGACGCCAGGGCTCGCCGCGCAACCGCGTCGTCCTGCCCGAGGGCTGGCTCGACGACACCGACGGCGCGGCCTGCGCCCTCCAGGAGGACGTCGACGAGACCACCGGCGGGTGACGGGGAACACCCCGGTGAGAGGGTTTGTTGATTCGTGAACCATTCTTTCGGTGTGCTTGACTCCCACGTCGTGCCACTCGCCGCTAGGGTGACGGGCACGGCCGGAGGCAGGTCGCGAACCGCCCGCCTCCCTTGACCTGCAAGCGACAGCAAAGGAATCAGCGCGTGGCCACCAGCCACAAGCGGGAAACCGCGCGACGTACGCCCCGAGCCGCCGCCCTGGCCGGCTCGCTCGCCGCCCTGGCGACCGGTGCCGTCGTCACCGCCGGAGTGCTCGGCTCCGCAGCGCCCGAGAAGGACCTCGTCGCCGTCGACCGCACCGCGTCGTCGGCCGCGGGCTCGGTCAGCGACAAGACCCGCGAGCTGCCCGTCATCTCGCGCAAGAGCGCACGGAGCGAGAAGCCGAAGGCGGCCGAGAAGCCGAAGCCGCCCAGCGCGCTCGAGAGGCTGCTCGCCGAGAAGGCGGTCGCGAAGGCCGTGCGCAACGCCCGCACCAAGCGCTGGACCACCGAGACGCTGAACCTGTGGACCCGCCCGGACAAGCGCGGGAAGGACATCGGCGACATCGAGCAGGGTGAGCGCGTCCTCGTCACCGGCCGCACCTACGGCGAGCGCGCCGAGGTCGTCGTCGACGGGAAGGCCCGCTGGGTCACCGCCGGCTACTTCAGCGACGAGAAGCCGGCCACGCTCGGCGGCGACTGCACCAACGGCACCACCGTGCCGTCCGCGGTCAGCCCCAACATCAAGAAGGTCCACGCGGCCGTCTGCGCCAACTTCCCCGAGATCACCACCTACGGCACCTTCCGCAGCGACGGCGAGCACGCCCAGGGCATCGCCGTCGACATCATGGTCTCGGGTGCGCGCGGGTGGGAGGTCGCGGAGTTCGTCCGCGCCAACTACGCGGCGCTGGGCGTCAACTACGTGATCTACGCGCAGAAGATCTGGTCGGTCGACCGGTCCGGCGAGGGCTGGCGCGGCATGTCGGACCGCGGGTCCGCCACCGCCAACCACTACGACCACGTCCACGTCACCACCTACTGATTCGCCGGCGACGGTGCGTCCGCGTCGTCGCCGTCGGTCGATAGGGTCCGGGGCGTGGACGAGCTGGAACGGCGCTACGACGAGCACGCGCGCGAGCGGATCGTGCCCGAGCCGCCCAAGCGGGTGGAGGCGCCGGAGCGGCTGGCGTTCGAGCGCGACCGCGCCCGGGTCGTGCACGCCGCGTCGTTCCGGCGGCTGGCCGCCAAGACCCAGGTGGTGGGGCCGCAGAGCGACGACTTCGTCCGCAACCGGCTGACCCACAGCCTCGAGGTGGCGCAGATCGCCCGCGACCTGTCCCGGGCGCTCGGCACCCATCCCGACATCACCGAGACGGCCGCACTGGCGCACGACCTCGGGCACCCGCCGTTCGGGCACAACGGCGAGCGGGCGCTGGCCGCGCTCGCCGCCGACTGCGGTGGCTTCGAGGGCAACGCCCAGACCCTGCGGCTGCTCACCCGGCTGGAGGCGAAGTCCACCGATCCCGCCGGGGAGTCGGTCGGGCTGAACCTCACCCGGGCCACCCTGGACGCCTGCACGAAGTACCCGTGGTCCCGGGCCGACGCCCCGAGCACCGGCCGGCTGCACGCCGACGGCACCCCGGCCGAGGACACCAAGTTCGGCGTGTACGACGACGACCGGGCGGCCTTCGACTGGGTGCGTCGCGCGGCCCCCGGCCGACGCCGCTGCATGGAGGCGCAGGTGATGGACCTCGCCGACGACGTCGCCTACTCGGTCCACGACGTCGAGGACGGCACGGTCGCCGGCAAGGTCGACCTGACCCGGCTCGACACCGCCGGCGTGTGGTCGACCGTGCGCGCCTGGTACCTCCCTGACGCGACCGACGACGAGCTCGACGCGGTCCTCGACCGGCTCCGGTCGATCGGCAGCTGGCCGCGGGCGGCGTACGACGGCCGGCGGGGGAGCCTGGCCGCGCTGAAGAACCTGACGAGCGACCTGATCGGCCGCTTCTGCGGCGCGGTCCAGCAGGCGACGTTCGCCGCGGCCGACGGGCCGTTCGTCCGCTACGCGGCGGACCTGGTGGTGCCGTCCGACACCTGGGCGGAGATCACGGTGCTGAAGGGGATCGCCGCCCACTACGTGATGCAGGACGATGCGCGGGTGGCGCTCCAGGAGCGGCAGCGGGCGCTGCTGGCCGACCTGGTCGCCGTCCTGCTCGACCGTGCGCCGGAGGCGCTGGACGAGGCGTTCGCCGGGGACTGGGAGCGGGCGCCCGACGACGCGGCGCGCACCCGGGTGGTCATCGACCAGGTCGCCTCGCTCACCGACGCCAGCGCGGTGGCCTGGCACGAGCGGCTCTGCCGCTAGCCTGAACATCCCCGGCGGGCGGTGGACCCTCGGGAAGCGACAGGCCGGCCGCGGCCCTGGGGGCTGCGGCCGGCCTGTGCCGACGATCTGTCGAGGATGCTCAGCCGGTCACCGGCACGTGCGACTCGACCGGGACGGGCGACGGAGCCTCGTCGACCGGGTCGCCCGGGTCACCCGGGTCGTTGGTGACCTCGCCGCAGGTGGCCGACGCCACGGTCAGCTCCACCTGGTCGAGCAGGTTGACGTAGAGCGCGTCGACCGTGAAGGTGCCGTTGGCGTTGGGCGTCTGGCGGTTCGCCGTGATGGTGAGCAGGCCGGGGATCACCACGGAGGCGTTCGGCTCGTCCACGTCGATGTCGACCGGCAGGCCGAGGGCGCTGAGGTCGGTGATCACGGTCGTGCCGGCGTCGCCGGTGCACTCGGCGATGACCGCGTCGGCGCCGATCAGCTGGTCGTCACCGGCCAGCACGTCGCACAGGCCGGCGAGCTGGAGGCTGGTGAGCCGCGAGAGGTCGAGCGCGCCGAGCAGGCTCAGGTCGAGCGGGCTGCCGTCGGTGGCGTCGCTGATCTGGTCGAGCACGCCGCCGATCTGGGTCAGGATCGGGTTGAGCACCTGCTCGTCGAGGGGCCCGGTCACCTGGCTGAGCGCGTCGGTCAGCTGGGTGCACGCGTCACCGAGCGGACCGGTGACCTCCGGCGGGAGCTGGGCGAGCAGGCCGTCGCCGACACCCAGGTCGGTGACGCTCGCCTCGGCCGCGCCGTTCTGCGCGCTGGCGTTGACCACGCCGCCGCTGACGAGGGGGTTGTCCGGGAGCGCGATCAGGGAGTCGCTGACCGGGGCGCCGTCGGTGGACTCGACGAACGGCGTCGGCTCGATCACCTCGTTGCCGCCGATGGTCAGCTCCAGGCCGAACGCCGAGGACGGCTCTCCGGCCGCGCTCGCAGTGCCGCCGCCCGCGAGCAGGGCGACGGACGCCGCGCCGGTCACCAGCAGGAGGGCGCCGGCGACCGGGGCCAGGTGCCTCTTGATCTTCATGGGGGATCCCTTCGTCTTCATCTCTTGTCGAAAGCTCAGGTGGGGCACGGCTCAGACCTCGTCGACCATGACGGGCGTGCCGAGCGGGACGGTCCGGACCACGTCGAGAGCCTCATCGGGCACCCGCACGCAGCCGTGGCTGACGGCCTTGCCGAACACCGACGGGTCCGTCCAGCCGTGGATGGCCACGGTGCCGGGCCCGCCGCCGTAGGAGTCCAGCGTGTCGCTGTGGCTCCCGAGCGGCAGGATGACCGGCGAGAACGGCTGCTTGTCGTCGATGATCTGGCCCAGGACGAAGGTGCGTCCGGTCGGCGTCGGCGTGCCCTCGGCGCCGATCGCGACCGGCCACGAGCCCACGAGCTCGTTGTCCTCGAGGACCTCCATCGTGCGCTGGCCGAGGTGCACCCTGATCAGGAACCGGCTGTGCGCCTCGCGCAGCGTCGAGGACCGGATCCAGCCGGTGGAGCCGTTGGGTCGCGACGGCAGCATCACCTGCACCCAGTCGCGGTTGCGGGTGATCACCGGCAGCCAGGTGTCGCCGAACTGCTTCGGGCCGATCCGTGCGAACGGCGTCCCGCCGGGCTCGTCGTACAGGGCGACGACCCGCTTGGGATGCACCACGGTGCCCTTCGGCACCCGGTCGGGCCGCGGATCCTGCGGAGCCGCCTCGATCGTCGCCTCCGTCGAGCTGAGCGGCAGGGAGGCCAGGTCGACCTTCGCGTCGGAGGACGTCGGCCTCGTCGGCTCCGCCTCGTCGCCGCCGCCGCGGAAGACCATGATCAGCGCGGAGACCCCGAAGAGGAGCGCCACGAGCACGACGGGCCAGGTGACGCGCGAGCGCGCGGACGCCTGATCCATGCTCGGTCCCTCCCCGATTGCTCATCCCACGCTCCCGCCTTCCGGCCCCCTCCGGACATGCAACGAGACACCTGGGACTTAGGTCACGCGCAGCCTAGCGTCTCCGGCCGTCGCACCTCCATGTGCACGGGCGGGATGAGACGCCGGCGCGCCCCGTAGGATCGCGCCATGGCTGGACGGATCCGTGACGAGGACATCGCCGCGGTCCGCGAGAGGGTCCGCATCGACGAGGTCGTCTCCGGCTACGTCACGCTCCGCAACGCCGGCGGCGGCTCGCTCAAGGGCCTGTGCCCGTTCCACGACGAGAAGTCCCCGTCGTTCCACGTGACGCCCGCCCGCCAGTTCTGGCACTGCTTCGGCTGCGGCGAGGGCGGCGACATCTTCACGTTCCTGATGAAGATGGACGGCCTGACGTTCGTCGAGGCCGTCGAGCGGATGGCCGACAAGTACGGCGTCCAGCTGCGGCGTGAGGAGGGCGGCACCGACGACCGGCCGAAGGGTCCGCAGCGGCGCCGGCTCGTCGAGGCCCACGCCGTCGCACAGGAGTTCTACGCCGAGCAGCTCGGCTCGCCCGAGGCCCTCCAGGCGCGGCAGTTCCTGGACCAGCGTGGCTTCGACCAGGAGGCGGCCCTCCGGTTCGGCGTCGGGTTCGCGCCTCGCGACGGCGAAGCGCTCTGGCGACACCTGAGCGGCCGCCGGTTCACCTCCGAGGAGGTCGTCGCGGCCGGGCTGGTGGCGATGGGCCGGTCGCTCTACGACCGGTTCCGCGGGCGGCTGCTCTGGCCGATCCGCGACGCCTCCGGCGACACGATCGGGTTCGGTGCCCGGCGCATCTTCGACGACGACCGGATCGACGCGAAGTACCTCAACACGCCGGAGACCCCCATCTACAAGAAGAGCCAGGTGCTCTACGGCATCGACCTGGCCCGGCGGGAGATCGCCCGGACCTCGCAGGCGGTGGTGGTCGAGGGCTACACCGACGTCATGGCCTGCCACCTCGCCGGGGTGGGCACGGCCGTCGCGACGTGCGGCACGGCGTTCGGCGACGACCACGCGCGGGTGCTGCGCCGGTTCCTCGACGACCACGAGGAGTTCCGCACCGAGGTCGTCTTCACCTTCGACGGCGACGAGGCCGGGCAGAAGGCCGCGCTGCGCACGTTCGAGGGCGACCAGCGGTTCGTGGCGCAGACCTACGTCGCCGTCGCACCGCAGGGCATGGACCCCTGCGAGCTCCGCATCAAGGAGGGCGACGCCGCCGTGCGCGAGCTCGTCGCCACCCGCAAGCCGCTCTACCGCTTCGTCCTCGACAACGTGGTCGGCCGCTACGACCTCGACCGCGCCGACAGCCGGGTCGACGCCCTGCGCGCGGGCGCCCGGCTGGTCGCCAGCATCCGCGACCGGTCCAAGGTCGACGCCTTCGCCCGCGAGCTCGCCGGCATGGTCGGGGTCGACGTCGACGAGGCCCGGGCGGAGGTACGCCGCGCCGCCGCCCGCGGCTCGTCGGCGCCCACCGGGCAGCGCACCCCGCAGCCTCCCGACCACGGGCAGCCGCGGTCAACCGTCCCCGACCTGCGCGACCCGCGGTTCGGGATCGAGCGCGAGACCCTCAAGCTGGTGCTGCAGCACCCGGTGGCGATCGGGCGGACGACGGCGGACATCGGCGCCAACGACTTCACCCACCCCACCTACCGCGCGGTCTGGGACCTGGTGGCGGCCGCGGGTGGTCCGGCGGCGGGCCAGGCGGACCCGGCGTGGGTGACCCGGGTCCGGGAGGGCGCGACCGACCCGGCGGTGTCCTCGGCGATCAGCGCGCTCGCGGTCGAGCCGATCCCGGCGTCGCGGGAGGTCGACGCCGCCTACGTCGCGCACCACGTGCACCGGCTGCAGGAGCTGACCGCGCTGCGCCGGATCAGCGAGCTGAAGTCGCGGCTGCAGCGGACCAACCCGGTCGAGCAGGCGAGCGACTACAACAAGATGTTCGGTGAGCTGGCGGCGCTCGAGCAGCACCGGCGCACGCTTCGCGAGAAGATCGTGAGCAGCGCGTCGTGAGGTTCCCTCCGCTTCCGGGCCGCAAGCCGCCGCTCGAGGTCGCCCAGGGTGAGCGGCTGCTCGCGTGGGCCGCCGTGACGGGCTCCGGCGAGGCCGTCGGAGGCACTCGCGACGCGCTGTACCTCCCGCAGCGGGTGCCGTGGGAGCAGGTGGCCAGCGCCGACTGGGACCAGGATGCTTCGGAGCTGCGGGTCGTGGAGATCGGCTCGTTCGGCGAGCCGGCGCCCACGCACGTCGTACGCCTCGACGACGCGCCGCGCTTCCTGCAGCTGGTGCGGGAGCGGGTCACGGCCAGCATCGCCCTCCAGCGGCACGTCACGGTGCGCGGCCGGCTCGGAGCGCGGATCCTCGCCCGGCGGGCGCCGGGCGGGCGCGGCAGCCTGGCCTGGTTCGTCGAGTACGACGACGGCCTGGACCCCGCCGACCCGAAGGTCGCGGCGGTGGTCGAGCGAGCGCTCGCCGGGGCCCGAGCCGACATCGGCGACGGGGCGGCTGGCGATTTCTGAGGCCGCGACCGGCCTTGCTAGTGTTTCCCCGCTGCTCGGCGCCCCGGCGCCCGGCAGGCCAGCATTCCCCCGTAGCTCAATTGGCAGAGCATGCGACTGTTAATCGCAGGGTTATTGGTTCGAGTCCAATCGGGGGAGCCACAAGAACGCCGTTGACCGGGGAGACGTCCGGTCCGGGCTCGCCTCCGCGTGTGGGGCAGATCTAGCCCAGCGCCACGGCCAGCAGCAGCACGAGCACGCAGACCGCGACCGCCACGACGACGGCCAGCATGATCGGTCTGCTCCGCGGGCCTGCCGGCGGGGCGAA
Organism: Nocardioides proteolyticus; assembly: GCF_051280635.3. Classification (NCBI taxonomy): domain Bacteria; kingdom Bacillati; phylum Actinomycetota; class Actinomycetes; order Propionibacteriales; family Nocardioidaceae; genus Nocardioides; species Nocardioides proteolyticus. Next base: position 61,779 of record NZ_JBNBPO030000023.1, read on the forward strand.
CGCGTCGGCGGTCGAGGGGACATCGTCGTCGTCCTTGCGCTCACTCTCCACGAGCTCCTCCTTCGGTCGGGGACACCACATCAACACACCACCCGACCACAGTGCCAGTGTCGGGGTCACCCTTGTGGCGTCGGCTGCACGCACCTGCCATTTTTGTCGCCATTCCGCCGGTCGGACGACAAATTCGCCTGGTGCGTCGCGCTCAGGCCGCCCGCCCTCCACCTCGGCGGACGTCGTCGACGCAGGACCCGCCGATGCAACCAAAGCGCCTCCCGTGACGTCTTGGTGACCGTAGGGTGTCGCCGTGCCGATCCGGGAGGTGTCGTGATGCGCGCCTCCGTGGTGAGGACGTCGCTCGTCGTCCTCGGCGTGCTGGTGTCCCTGGGGCTGGTCCTCGCGCTGGTCCTCGGCTCGACCGCGCGCCACACCCGCGCCGCCACCGGCGGTCCCCGCACCGACGCGGCGACGACGGTGCCGCCGTCGCCGCAGCCGACCGAGCAGGGGTCGGCCGGCGCACTGCCGGACCGGCCCAACGTGGTCGTCGTGATGGCCGACGACATGCGGGTCGACGACCTCGCGTTCGCGCCGAGCCTGCGCCGCCTCGTGGCCGACCACGGCGTCTCGTTCGAGAACTCGTTCTCGCCGTTCCCGCTGTGCTGCCCGGCCCGGGCGTCGTTCTTGACCGGGCAGTACGCCCACAACCACAAGGTCCTCTGGCACGAGCCGCCGTTCGGGTACGGCGCCTTCGACGACTCGCGCACCCTGGCGACGTCCCTGCAGGAGGCCGGCTACCGCACCGGCTTCATCGGGAAGTACCTCAACCGCTACGGGATCGACCCGGCGAAGGTGACGGGTGCGCCGTCGTACACCTATGTGCCGAACGGCTGGACCGACTGGCGCGCCGCCATCGAGAACCCGGGCAACGCCGGGTTCGACGGCCAGACCTACGACTACTACGACACGCCGTTCAACGTGAACGGGGTCGTCGACGACACCCACGAGGGCGTCTACCAGAGCCAGGTCATCGGCGACTTCTCCGTCGACATGGCGGGTCGGTTCGCGGCCGCGGGAGACCCGTTCTTCATGTACGTCAACTACGTGGCGCCGCACCACGGCGAACCGGTCGAGCCCGGCGACCCGCACGACCTGCGCGACACGCGCGGCGACCTGGTGCACGTGGTCACCCCGTCCCGGCCCGAGTGGGTGCGGGGGCGGTACGACGCCCGGGTCGACCGCGCCTCCGGGGTGGCCGTGACCGGGGAGCCGGTCGAGACCGACCTCGCCGACAAGCCGCCGGTCGTGCAGGACCGCTCCCGGCTGATCGGCGGCGACGTCGCGGTCGCGCTGCGTGAGGCGACCCGTCAACGCGCGGAGTCGATCCACGTGATGGACCTGCACATCGCTCGCCTCGTGCGGGAGCTGAAGCGGTCGGGGGAGTGGGACGACACGGTCTTCGTGTTCACCTCCGACAACGGCATGCTGATGGGCGAGCACGGCCTCAGCATGACGAAGGTGCGCGCCTACGAGCCGTCCCTCCGGGTGCCGCTCCTGGTGACCGGACCGGGACTCCGGGACCCGCAGCAGCGCTACGACCCCGTGTCGACGGTCGACCTGACGGCCACCATCCTCGACCTGGCGCGGGCCAGGGCGCCGCACCCGGCCGACGGCCAGAGCCGGCTGCCGTCGCTGGTCGCGGGCGACCGGGGGTGGACCACGCCGATCGTCACCGAGGCGGTGCGCACCTCGGAGGGCGACGATCCCGCGTTCCGCGACCGCCGGACGACCATCGGCCTGCGGGTCAGCCAGTACTCCTACACCCGCTACCGCGACGGCTCCGGCGAGCTCTACGACCTCGTTGCGGACCCGCGCCAGGACCGCAACGTCTACGGCTCGCGCGAGTACGCCGCCGTGCGCCGGGCCCTCGACCGGCTGTGGCTGGAGGTCAAGGGCTGTCGCGGCCGGGGCTGTGCGCAGCCGCTTCCGCCGCTGCTCTCGGCCGACGCCGGGCAGAACGAGGCGAACACCGTCGCCTACTGGGACGAGATCGTCCGCGCCTACGGCTGGGACGACTGACGGCGTCCCCGGCCGCGACCCGCACGCCCACACTGGGCTCACACAGGAGTCGCACAGGTGGGTGCGGCAGTCTGGTGCCATGACCGAGACCGCCGCCCGCGCCGACGGCACGCCGCTCCGCGCGCTGGTCGTCGACGACGAGGTCAACATCGCCGAGCTCGTCGCCATGGCGCTGCGCTACGAGGGCTGGGCCGTCGACACCGCCCACTCCGGCGGGGAGGCGGTGGCCGCCGCCCGGTCGAGCGTCCCGGACGTCGTCGTGCTGGACATGATGCTGCCGGACTTCGACGGGATGGAGGTGCTCCGCCGGATCCGGTCGGCGGACCCCGCCGTACCCGTCCTGTTCCTGACCGCGCGCGACGCGGTCGAGGACCGGGTCGCCGGCCTCACCGCGGGCGGGGACGACTACGTGACCAAGCCGTTCTCGCTCGAGGAGCTGGTCGCCCGGCTCCGGGCTCTCGTGCGCCGGGCCGGTGTCGCCCAGGAGCACGGGCGGTCCACCCTCGCCGTCGGCGACCTGGTGCTCGACGAGGACAGCCGCGAGGTGACCCGCGGGGGTGAGCAGATCAGCCTCACGGCGACCGAGTTCGAGCTGCTCCGCTACCTGATGCGCAACCCCCGCCGCGTGCTGAGCAAGGCCCAGATCCTCGACCGGGTCTGGAACTACGACTTCGGCGGCCAGGCCAACGTGGTCGAGCTCTACATCTCCTACCTCCGCAAGAAGATCGATGCCGGCCGCCCGCCGATGATCCACACGATGCGCGGCGCCGGCTACGTGCTGAAGCCGGCCACCTGATGGCGCTGCGCCTTCCGCGGTCGCTGACGTCACGGCTGGTCGTCACCTCCGTGGCGCTGGTCGCCGTGGTGTCGCTGCTGATCGGCGCGGCGACCACCCTCGCGATGCGGGCCTGGCTGATGGACCGGCTCGACCAGGACGTCGCCGACTCGCTGCGGAGGCTGACCTACGGCGGCGGTCCGGACCCGCGTCCCTCGGGCATCGGCGTTCCCGAGCGGTACGGCGATCCCGAGCCCGGTCCCGATCCGGACCCAGGCGTCGCCGACCGGTACGGCAACCTCCGCGGGCTCGAGGTGGGCACCCTCTGCGCCTACCGCGGCCGCGGTGCCGACGAGGGCTTCGTGATGGCCGACACCGGGCGCGGCCCGGCGGCGGTCGCCCTCGACGAGGAGGCCGTCGACGAGCTCCTCGCCGCCGCCGACGACGACGAGGTGCGCACCGTCGACGTGCCCGGGCGTGGCCCCCACCGGGCGCTCGCGCACGTCCGCGACGACGGCGGCGTCACGGCCGTCGCGCTCCCCACCGACGACGTCGACGAGGCGACGCTCTCGCTGGTCCGCTGGGAGGTGGTGCTGGCGCTGCTCGGCATCCTCGTCGCCGGGCTGGCCGCCAGGCTCGTCGTACGACGCCAGCTGCGGCCGCTCACGGAGGTGGCCGCGACCGCGCACGCGGTGACGGCGCTTCCCCTGGACTCCGGCGAGATCGGCGTGACGGAGCGGGTCCCGGCCCACCTGACCGACGCGCGCACGGAGGCGGGGCAGGTGGGCGCGGCGCTCAACCGGCTGCTGGCGCACGTCGAGTCGTCGCTGTCCGCGCGCCACCGCAGCGAGCAGCAGGTGCGCCAGTTCGTCGCCGACGCCTCCCACGAGCTGCGCACGCCGCTCACCACGATCGCCGGCTACACCGAGCTGGCGCGGCGGCGGGGTGACCAGGAGACGGCCGGCGTGGCTCTGGCCAAGGTCGAGGAGGAGGCGCAGCGGATGACGGCGCTGGTCGAGGACCTGCTCCTCCTCGCCCGTCTGGACGCGGGTCGGCCCCTCGCCTCCGAGCCGGTCGACCTCACCCGGCTGCTGCTCGAGGCGGTGGACGACGCCCGGGTCGTCGCCCCCGACCACGTCTGGCGCATCGTGCTGCCCGAGGCCGCCGAGCCGGTCGAGGTGACCGGTGACGGACGTCGTCTGCACCAGGTGGTGACCAACCTGCTCGCCAACGCTCGCAAGTACACCCCGCCGGGCACCACGGTGACGGTCACGGTGCGCCCGGACGGGTTCGACGTCCACGACGACGGACCGGGCTTCCCGCCCGACCTGGTCGACACCGCCTTCGAGCGGTTCACCCGCGGCGACGCCGCTCGCCAGCGCGCCGACGGGGTCGGGCTCGGGCTGGCGCTGGTGCAGGCGATCGTCGGCGCCCACGGCGGCCGCGTCGCGCTGCGGACCCGGCCGGGGAGCACGACGGTCGCCGTGCACCTGCCCTGACCCGGCTCGACCGCACTGACCTGCGGGAAACCGTTGGCGCCGGGACCTCACCGTCGGTCACCCTTCCCGGGTGACCACGTGGAGCAGTGCGGTGTGGACGACGCCTGCCTTCACCCGCGAGCTGTGCGCGTTCGTCGGCAGCGCCGTCACCGGCGCGGCGCAGATCCGGCTGGTCCGGAAGCGGCCGTGGTCGGCGGTCTGGCGGGTGGAGGCCGGCGGCACCGTCGGCTACGCCAAGCAGAACTGCCCCGGCCAGGCGCACGAGGCGCGGCTCGTCAGCCGGCTGGCGACGCTCGCCCCCGGCTACGTCGTGCCGGTGGTCGCGGCCGACTCCGAGCGCGACCTTTTGCTGACCGAGGACCTCGGCCCGACGCTCGACGAGTCGGAGGGCGGCGACGTCGACCGGTGGTGCCGCGTCGTGACCGCCGCCGCCTACCTGCAGCGGCAGACCGCCGGCCGGCTCGACGAGGTGGGCCTCACCAGCCTCCCGCCCGGCGACGCCACGACGTACGTCGCCGACGCGGCGGGCCGGCTCGGCGCCCTTCCCGCGGACGATCCCCGTCGCCTCGCACCCGAGGCGGCCTCCCGGGTGCAGGCGCTGCTGCCGGTGATCGCCCGGTGGGCCGAGGAGGTCGAGGACCTCGCACTGCCGCTGACCCTCCTCCACAACGACCTGCACACCGGCAACGTCGTGGAGCAGGAGGGACGGCTGCGGTTCTTCGACTTCGGAGATGCCGTCCTGGCAGAGCCACTCGGCAACCTCCTCGTGCCCCTGATGATGGCGGGCCACGAGCTGGACGCCGCCCCCGACGACCCCCGGCTGTGGCGGATAGCCGACGCCGCGCTCGAGGTGTGGAGCGACCTGGTGCCGCTGCGCGAGCTCCGCGCGGCGCTGCCGGCCGCCCTGCGGCTGGCCCGGCTGGCCCGGGTCGAGTCCTGGCGCCGGTGCGTGGCTTCGATGACCCCCAGCGAGCACGCCGAGTACGGCTCGGCCCCGGCCGCCTGGCTCGCCATGCTGACCGACGACCCGCCCCTCGGCGCGTCCGCCCACTAGGGTTTGGCCCGCACGGGGCGGTAGCTCAGTCGGTCAGAGCAGAGGACTCATAATCCTTGGGTCGTGGGTTCGAGCCCCACCCGCCCCACAGGTCCGTGGTCCGTGCGACCGGCGAAGGCAGCGGTCAGTCGCCCCAGCCCATCGGGAACACCTCGAACGGCGCGGCGAACCGCACGCCCAGGCGGGAGCCGGCGCCGCGCGCCATGCCCTCCAGCGACTCGCGGGGGTCCCAGTCCTCCCAGCCGAGGCCCTCGATGTACGCGGCGTGCGCGAGGAGGGACGCCACGCCGGTCTCGAACGTCTCGGTGGTGTCGACCGCGTGGGTGGCGTCGGGGGAGCCGAAGGCCCACACCTCGCGGACCCCGCCCCACGGCTCGAGGTCGTCGCCGAGATGCTCGGGGAAGACCCACCGGTTGCCGGCGTCGCGTACGGCGTCCAGCACGGCCCGGCCGACCGCGATGTGGTCGGCCTGGTTGAGGTTGCGGCCGCCCCAGGTCTCCCGGAAGTTGCCGGTGACGACGATCTCGGGACGGTGCCGCCGTACGACGCCCGCGAGCAGCCGCCGCAGCGGGACGCCGTACTCCAGGACGCCGTCCGGCTCCCGGAGGAAGTCGACGGTGTCGACGCCGACGATCCGGGACGACTCCACCTGCTCGGCCTCGCGCACCTCACGGCACCTCTCCGGCTCGAGGCCGTCGATGCCGGCCTCGCCGCTGGTCACCATGCAGTAGCCGACGGTCTTGCCCTGGCCGGTCCAACGCGCGACCGCGGCCGCAGCCCCGAACTCCATGTCGTCGGGGTGCGCCACGATGCACAGCGCGCGCTGCCAGTCCTCGTCGAGCGGGAGCAGCGGAGGTGGCGCGTCCGTCATGCGACGAGCATGTCAGTCGCCGACGCCGAGCGCCACGAGCAGGATGAGGACCGCCATGACGGCGAACGTCAGCCCGTGGAACCGGGCGACGAGACCGGGGATCTGCTTCTCGGCCACCCGCACGTCGGCGGGCTCGGCCGCGGGCCGGTCGTCCACCGTGGCTCTGCCCGTGAGCGCCTTCAGCGACATGAAGCCGCCCAGAGCCGCGGTTGCCACGATGACGCCCAGCGTCGCCCACGCGAAGCCGGTCTCCCCGGAGACCAGGTAGAGGATCCAGAGCACCACGGTGGAGCCGGCCGCCGCCGGGTGCAGCACGGCGACCAGGTCGGGGATCCGGGTGGCACGGGCGTTGCTGTTCTTCTGCCCGGCGCCCAGCACGAAGCTGTAGAGGTACATGCCCACGAGGACCTGGACCACGAGCAGGAACATCACGAGCTCAGACATGCCCATCGCAGTACCCGGCGGGCCGGTCGGCACTCAGGCCAGCCGGGTCCGCTCCATCAGGGCGAGGGCGTCGTGCGGCGCGTAGCCCTTGGCGTCGTTGTCGAAGTAGACGTAGACGTCGGCCTGCTCCGCCCACGTCAGGCACTTGCTCGCCCACCGGTCGAGGGCCTCGGGCGTGTAGCCGCTCACGTAGAGCTCGGTGTCGCCGTGGAGGCGCACGTAGACGACGTCGCTCGTGACCGCCTCGGCCTCCGGCCAGCGGCCCGCCGTGTCGGCGATGACGCAGCCGATGTCGTGGGTGCGCATCTGGGCGAACGACTCGTCGGTGCAGAAGCTGCGGTGGCGGAACTCCAGCACGTGGCGCAGCGGCCGGTCGGCGTCGTACGAGGTCAGCACCCGGTCGCCCGTCAACCGGTCGTCGTGCTTCTCGGCGAGTGCCGACGCCTCGGCGGTGGTCCGCGGGAGCAGGGCGTAGAACTGCTCCATCAGCCCGGCGTCGTACTGCACGACCTCGGGCAGCTGCCACAGCACCGGCCCCAGCTTCGGGCCGAGCGCGAGCACGCCCGAGGCGAAGAAGTTGGCCAGCGGCGCCTCCACGTCCCGCAGCTTCTTGAGGTGGGTGATGAACCGCCCGCCCTTGACGGCGAACACGAACCCCGGTGGCGTCGCGTCCCGCCAGGCGGCGTACGACGACGGCCGCTGCAGCGAGTAGAAGGAGCCGTTGATCTCCAGCGACTGCATCCGCTCGGCGATGTAGGCCAGCTCCGTCCGTTGGACGAGGCCCTTGGGGTAGAAGTCGCCGCGCCACCGGGGGTAGGACCACCCGGAGGTGCCGACGCGGATGCTGCCCATGCGGCCGCGGTACCCCGCTCCTGGAGCCGGAAACCCGGCGCGGACCTACGCTGCTCGCTGTGATCAAGTACCTCGGGTCGAAGCGCACGCTGGTGCCGGTGCTCGGGGACCTCGCCGTGGCCGCCGGCGCGCGCACCGCCGTCGACCTGTTCACCGGCACCACCCGCGTCGCCCAGGAGCTGAAGCGTCGCGGGATGGTCGTCACCGCGGCCGACCTGGCGTCGTACTCCGCCGTGCTGAGCGACTGCTACGTCGCCACCGACGCTGCGGCGGTCGACGTGCCGGCACTCGACGCCGAGCTGGCGCGGCTGGCGGCGCTTCCCGGCCGGCGGGGCTACTTCACCGAGACCTTCTGCGAGCGCGCCCGGTTCTTCCAGCCCAAGAACGGGATGCGGGTCGACGCCGTCCGCGACGCGATCGAGCGCGACCACCCGCCCGGGAGTGCGCTGCGGCCGCTGCTGCTGACCAGCCTGATGCTGGCCGCCGACCGGGTCGACTCGACGACCGGCGTGCACATGGCCTACCTCAAGCAGTGGGCGCCGCGCGCGCACCGCGACCTCGACCTCCGCCGGCCCGACCTGATCGCCGGTCCCGGCGCCACCGTGACCGGAGACGCGATGGCCGTGGTCGACGTGCTGGAGCCGGTCGACCTGGCCTACGTCGACCCGCCGTACAACCAGCACCGCTACTTCGCGAACTACCACATCTGGGAGACCCTGGTCCGCTGGGACGCTCCGGACCACTACGGGGTCGCCTGCAAGCGGGTCGACGCCCGCGACCGGCGCAGCGTCTTCAACAGCCGGCGCACGATGCCGCAGGCGCTCGCGGACCTGCTCGGCCGGCTGCGGGCGGAGGTGGTGGTCGTCTCCTACAACGACGAGTCGTGGGTCACGCCGGAGCAGATGACCGGCGCCCTGCGCGACGCGGGCCACGCCGAGGTCGCACTGCTCGCCTTCGACCACAAGCGCTACGTCGGTGCCCAGATCGGCATCCACAACCGCGCCGGCGAGCGGGTGGGGGAGGTGGGCCGGCTCCGCAACGTCGAGTACGTCTTCGTCGCAGGCCCGGGCGAGCGGGTCGAGGCGGCGGTCAGAGCTGCCGCGCCGACGACCCCGCGATGAGCAGCCGGTCGCCCCGCCGCACGAGGTGCAGGGTCACCGCCTCCGTCCGCCGTGCCCCGTCCGGCAGCGCGTAGCGGTAGGTGTAGGCCACCGTCATCGCCCCCGGGTCCGCCGAGACGCTGAGGATGCGCGGGTCCTCGATCGACGACCAGAACTCGTGGTAGCGCGGGCTCTGCTGCTGGTAGTCGCGGGTCAGTCGGGTGAACCCGCGGTCGGGGTCCCGGCTCGCGGTCGCGACGTAGCGGCGCGCGAACCGCTCCAGCCGGGCCGCGGTGGGCGGCCGGGGCGTCGCCGTACCGGTCGTCGTACGACGCGGCGCGGGGCGCGTCGACGGAGCGGGGCTCGACGCACTCGGCCGGCCGTCGCCCGCGCGGCCCGCGTCTCCCTGGTCGCTCGCTCCGCCCGCCAGGACCAGCCCCGCACCGACGACGGCGAGCAGCACGATGACGGCCGCCCCGAGGATCCCGAGCGCCACGCCGCCGCTCCGTCCCATGGCCGGCGGCACCGCGGACGCGGCCGATGGAGCGGTCCGCTCGACCTTGCCGACGTCGCCGACGCGGGCGCGCAGATAGCCGACGACGTCCGCCATCGAGGGACGGTCGGCCGGCTCGGGGAGCAGCGCCAGCTCGGTCAGCGGACGCAGCCAGCCGCCGTCGCGAGGACCGGACGGCCGCGCGTACGGCGGGCGGCCGGTGGCGGTGTGGTGGAGGACTCCGGCGAACGACCAGACGTCCGCCGCGGGGCCGGGCCGGGCGCCCGCAGCGACCTCCGGCGCGAGGAACACCCGCTCCGGCGCCGACGCGCCGGGGGCGAGCAGCGCCGCGCCCGCCCCGCCGACCTCGATCGCGGCGGGCGAGACGGCACCGTGCACCCGCTCCGCGGCGTGGAGCTCCGCCAGCGACTCGGCGACCGGCAGCAGCAGGCGCGCCGCGGTGTCCGGCGCGAGCGGACCACGGTCGCGCACGTGCTCCGCGAGCCGGGGGGCGTGCTCGCTCACCCGCGGAAGGCTACCGCCGTCCGGACCCGCCCACCGGCGGTTCGGACCACCGGCGACCCGGTTCGGCGGCCCTCAGCTGGCGTCGGCGATCAGCAGCCGGCCGTCCCGCTTCACCAGCTCGAGCGTCACCCGCTCCGTGCGGGTGCCCGCGCCCGGGAACCGGTAGCGATAGGTGTAGGTGACCGTCATCGCCGCCGGGTCGGCCGCCAGCTCGAGGATGCGCGGGTTGCTCATCGAGCCCCAGAACTCGTCGTACCGCGGGCTGCGGTTCTGGTAGCCCGGGGTGAGCATCCGGAAGCCGGCGGTCGGGTTGCGCTCCGCGGTGCGCACGTAGGTGCGGGCGAAGTCCCGCAGCTCGGCCGCGGTCGGCGGCTCGTAGGTCGGGGGAGCGTCGGTGGTCGGGTCGTCCTGGGGCGGCGCCTCGTCGGACGCGGCGTCGTCCGTCGCCTGCGGGAACGGCTCGGTGGGGCTCGGTTCGTCGCTCCCGCTGGCGGGCACCGTGTCGCTCGGCGCTGCCGTGGCGCCGGACTGCCCGCCGCCGTCGTCGCTGGTCCCCAGCGCGAAGGTCAGGCCGGTCACCAGGAGCACGGTGGCGACCGCAGCGGCGACGACCACCGTGCGCCGCAGCCCGGTCACGGCGCGGCGGGGCGGATGGTTCCGGCGCGACCGGGCCCCGCGCTGCGCGACGGGCGGCCGACGGGTCTCCACCGTGCCGGCGGCGACCGCGACGGTGGCCAGGCCCGGGCTGCCGGCGAGCTCCTCGGGGGCGGGCGACTCGGCGGACGGCAGGAAGAGCGTCGGCCGCGACACGTCCGGGGTCCGGGCATACAGGAAGTCCCGCACCTCCGCCATGGACGGCCGTCCGGCCGGGTCGTGGGTCAGCGTCATCTCGAGCAGCGGCGCGAGCCAGCCGGCCGAGGGCAGCCGCGGCGGCTCCTCGTGCACGATCCGGTAGAGCACAGCGAGTACGGCGTTGTCCTCGTCCTCGCGGTGGTACGGCGGCCGTCCGGCGAGCGCGTGGTAGAGGGTGGCGCCGAAGGACCAGACGTCGCTGGCCGGCGTGGCACTCCCGCCGGTCGCCACCTCGGGGGCCAGGTAGGCGGGGGAGCCGGTCACCGCGCCGGTTTGGGTGAGCGTGGCGTCCTGCATGGTGCGCGCGATCCCGAAGTCGGTCAGCTTCGCCTCGCCGTCCCGGCGGACGAGGATGTTGGACGGCTTCACGTCCCGGTGCACGATTCCGACGTCGTGCGCGAACGCGAGCGCGTCGGCGACCGGCGCGATCATCGCCGCCAGGTCGTCCGGCGGGAGCGGCCCGCGCTCCTTGATCAGGGCCGAGAGGGGCGAGCCGTCGACGTACTCCATGACGAGCCAGTGGTGGTCCTCGTCGTGGACCAGGTCGAAGACCGAGATCACGTGCGGGTGGCTGACCTGGGCCGCGAGCCGCGCCTCGCGCTCGGCGCGGATCGTCTCGGTCTGGTCACCGCCGGGCACGGGTCCGACGCGCTTGATGGCGACGGTGCGGTCGAGGATCTCGTCGGTGGCAGCCCAGACAGCACCACACGCCCCCCTGCCCACCTCGTGGTCGAGCGTGTACCTGTCGGCCACCCGTGCTGCTGCCATGTCGTCTCGGCGGTACCCACTCACCGCCGGCGGAACCCGTTGTGTCGTCTCCGTGCGGATGGGGCAGGCTGGGCTCCGCAATCAGCACGATCCGCGAACCGGAAGGACCGACGTGTCCGTCGACACCACCCTCCTCGACGACCTGGCGTGGCGAGGCCTGCTGGCCGAGTCCACCGACCGCGATGCGCTGCGCGCGGCGCTGGCGGAGGGGAGCGTCCGGTTCTACGTGGGGTTCGACCCGACCGCGCCCAGCCTCCACATGGGCCACCTCGTGCAGATCCTGACCGCGCGGCGACTCCAGCTCGCCGGGCACCAGCCGCACGCGCTGGTGGGCGGCGCCACCGGGATGATCGGCGACCCCCGCGACTCCGGTGAGCGCACCCTCAACTCGCTGGACACGGTGAAGGAGTGGACCGACCGGGTCCGCGGCCAGATCGAGCCGTTCCTGTCCTTCGAGGGCGACAACGCCGCGCGGATGGTGAACAACTACGACTGGACCGCCTCGCTGTCCACGATCGACTTCCTGCGCGACATCGGCAAGCACTTCCCGGTCAACCGGATGCTCGCCCGCGACGTGGTGGCGCGCCGGCTGGAGCAGGGCATCAGCTACACCGAGTTCAGCTACGTCCTGCTGCAGTCCTACGACTTCCTCACCCTCTACCGCGACCTCGGCGTGACGCTCCAGTTCGGCGGCTCCGACCAGTGGGGCAACCTGACGGCCGGCGTGGAGCTGATCAGGCGAGCGGAGGGCGGCAAGGCGCACGCCTTCGCGACGCCGCTGCTCACCAAGAGCGACGGCACGAAGTACGGCAAGACCGAGGGCGGAGCGCTCTGGCTCGACCCGGCGATGCTCCCGCCGTACGCCTTCCACCAGTTCTGGCTCAACGTCGAGGACGAGAAGGTCGGCGAGCTGCTGCGCGTCTTCACCTTCCTCTCCCGCTCCGAGATCGAGGAGCTGGAGGCAAGGCACGCGGAGAAGCCCTTCCTCCGGGAGGCCCAGAAGGTCCTCGCCGACGAGGTCACCACGCTGGTCCACGGCGCGCAGGAGACCGAGCAGGCCAAGGCTGCCGCCGCCGCGCTGTTCGGCGCGGGCGACGTGACGACCCTGGCGCCGGAGACCCTCGGCGCCGCCCTCGGCGAGGCCGGAGCGGTCGAGGTGAGCGCAGCGGACGGCCTCCCCGACGTGGTCGAGCTGCTGGTGCTCACCGGGCTGGCGAAGTCGAGGGGGGAGGCCCGCCGCACCGTCGGGGAGGGCGGCGCCTACGTCAACAACGTGCGCGTGGACGACCCCGAGCACGTCCCGTCCGCGACCGACCTGATCGGCGGCACCTGGCTCGTGCTGCGCCGGGGCAAGAAGCGCTTCGCCGGCGTCCGGGTCGTCTGAGGAGGGCCTCCCGCCGCCCTGTGGGCCGGGTCACCCCACCCCGATTTGTGCGCCGTCGGGGGAGTGTCGTAATGTTCTACTCGTCGCAGGGAGCGGCGGGAGGCAAGACGCCAGTCAGGCGGAGGGCTTCCGGCCCCGGCGGCCACGTTCCTCGCACTCCACTCGGGTGCTGGTCCGAAAAGCAGGCCTTGTGGGCCTGGTACAGGCCAGAGCCGAAGCGGTACGGCGCGGAACAACCATCAGCGCGAGGAAGAACCGGCGACGGGAAACCTCGAAGCGTGTGATGTTTGAGAACTCAACAGTGTGTCATGCATATGTTTGTTGTGTATTTGTTTGTGCCAGCGCCCTTGTTTGTGGGGGTGTTGGTGGGTTTTCGGCAATGATGATTCTGGCAGAAGATGCC
>NZ_JBNBPO030000024.1:0-71784 GCF_051280635.3 Nocardioides proteolyticus
GGCCGTGAGTGACCGGGTCGAAGGAGCCGGGGCACACCGCGCGCGTCATCGCGCCACCGTAGTGGTCGCGAACCACAGGGTGGTCTCCCCGTACTTCTTCTGGCGGCGCTTCACGGGCAGCGGCTCGTTCTCCGCGGGGGTGGGGGGGGCGGGCGCGCCCCCCCCCCCCCCGCTGGGTCTCGACGTATCCGATGCCCGTCACGGGCGTCGAACCTATCGGTGCCTCACTTCGCGGCGGCCAGGGCCTGCTCCAGGTCGGCGAGGATGTCCTCGACGTTCTCGATGCCCACCGAGAGCCGCACCATGTCCTCGGGCACCCCGGCGGCCTCCAGCTCCTCGGCAGTCAGCTGGGAGTGCGTGGTCGTGGCGTTGTGGATGGCGAGCGACTTGGCGTCACCGATGTTGGCGAGGTGGCTGAACAGCTCCAGGCTCTCGATGAACCGCTTGCCGCCGTCGCGCCCCGACTTCACGCCGAAGGACACCAGGCCGCCGTAGCCGCGGCCGGTGCCGATCCGGTCGGCCACCGCCTTGTAGGGGCTGTCCGGCAGCCCCGGGTAGCTGACCCAGGAGACCGCCTCGTGGTTGCTGAGGAACTCGGCCACCTTGAGCGCGTTCTCGCTGTGCCGCTCCATCCGCAGGTGCAGCGTCTCGAGCCCCTGCAGGAACAGCCAGGAGTTGAGCGGGGCGATGGCGGCCCCGGTGTTGCGCAGCAGCACCGTGCGCGCCCGGATGATGTAGGCGAGGTTGCCGACCGCCTCGGTCCAGACGACCCCGTGGTAGGCCCCGTCGGGCCGGGTCAGGCCGGGGAACCGCTCGGAGTGGGCGGCCCAGTCGAAGTTGCCGGAGTCGATGATGACGCCTCCGATGGAGGTGCCGTGCCCGCCGATGTACTTGGTGGCGGCGTGCACGACGACGTCGGCGCCGTGGTCGAAGGGCCGGACGAGCAGCGGGGTCGGGGCGGTGTTGTCGATGACCAGCGGCAGGCCCTGCTCGTGGGCGGCGTCGGCCCAGGCGCGGATGTCGATGACGTTGACCTTCGGGTTGCCGAGCGTCTCGCCGAAGACCAGCCGGGTCCTGTCGTCGACGTGCTGCGCGAGCTCCTCGGGCTTCTCCGGGTCCACGAAGCGGACCTCGATGCCGAACTGCGGGAGGGTGTGCGCGAACAGCGCGTAGGTGCCGCCGTACAGGGTCGAGAGGGCGACGATGTTGTCGCCGGCGTAGCAGAGGTTCAGCACGGCGTACGTCGTCGCGGCCGAGCCCGAGGCGGTGGCCAGCGCACCCACGCCGCCCTCCAGCTGCGCGATCCGCTCCTCGAAGACCGACTGCGTCGGGTTCATGATCCGCGTGTAGATGTTGCCCGGCTCGGCCAGCGAGAACAGGTTCGCGGCGTGCTCGGTGTCGTTGAAGACGTACGACGTCGTCTGGTAGATCGGCACCGCCCGCGCGTTGGTGGCGGGGTCGGCCTGCTCCTGGCCGGCGTGCACGGCGAGGGTCTCCGGTCGGTAGGTCATGGTGGCTCCTGTGGTGGCCTCGGGAGGGGTGCGGACTTTCTACACCGAGTCTCGACCCTCGGCGCCTGATGCTGCCGCCGTCCCGGCTGCCGGACGGGTAGCCTCCGGCGACGTGAGGAACACCCGGGGCCGCGTGGTGGTGGTCGAGTCCCTGGCCGAGCTCGACCGGCGCTGGGCCGCCGGCGCCCGCCGGATGGTCGGGTGGCGCCTCGTGGGGCTCGACCTGTCCGACCGGTCGGCGCCGCTGACGCGGTGCGACGCGAGCCGCACCACCTTCGTCGGCTGCACCTTCGCCCCGGGGGACGAGGAGCAGGTGCTCGCCCAGGGGGCGCTCGTGCTGCCCGGCGTCGACCACGCACCCATCGACAGCGCGCGCTCGGCGCTCTACGCACCCGACGAGCTCTACGACGCCGTCCCCTACCAGCGCAGCCTGGACGCCCGCGCCTACGCGTGGCTCCAGGCGTGTGCGGGCCACGACGACGCCCTCGCACAGGTGCTCCACGACGAGGGCGTGGACCGGGCGCTGGCGGCATGGGTCACCGGCCGCAGCCTCGTCGGCGTGATGGGCGGCCACGCGGCGCTGCGCGGCAGCGCCGAGTACGCCGCCGCCGCCCGCCTCGGCTCGCTCCTCGGTCGCCACCACACCGTGGCCACCGGAGGCGGCCCGGGAGCCATGGAGGCGGCCAACCTGGGCGCACGCCTGGCCCGGTGCGGGGACGCGGTGCTGGGCGAGGCGCTCGACCGCCTGGCCCGCGTCCCGTCGTTCCACCCGTCGGTGGATGGCTGGGTGCGGGCGGCGCGCGACGCCCTGGCGCTGTGCTCCGAGCCCACGGCGTCGCTGGGGGTGCCCACCTGGCACTACGGTCACGAGCCACCGAACCTCTTCGCGACCTCGGTCGCGAAGTACGTCCACAACGCGCTCCGGGAGGCGATCCTGCTGCAGATCTGCGACGCCGGCATCGTCTTCCTGCCCGGTGCGGGCGGCACCGTGCAGGAGATCTTCCAGGACGCCTGCGAGAACTACTACGCGGCCGAGGGCTCGGTGGCACCGATGGTGCTGGTCGGGCGGCAGCACTGGACCGAGCGGCTCCCTGCCTGGCCTCTCCTCCAGGCCCTCTCCCGCGGCCGGCCGATGGAGGGGCACGTGCACCTGGTGGACACCGTCGAGGAGGCGGCGGGCCTCTTCAACCCGTCGTGACCGTCCTGCTCAGCCGGCGAGGAGCCCGACCCGGGCCTCGATCACGGCGCGGTAGTGGTCGACCAGCTGACTGCTGATCGCCTGCCACGACCGCTCCTGCACCGACCGCAACGCCGTCGCACCCATCGCCCGGCGCAACGCCGCGTCGTCGACCAGACGGCCGACGTGCGCGGCGAGGGCCGCCGCGTCGCCGGGCCGGTAGAGCAGCCCCGTGGCGCCGTCGGCGACGACGTCGAGCGGACCGCCCGCCGCGGGCGCGACGACCGGCACCCCGGACGCCAGCGCCTCCTGCGCGGACTGGCAGTACGTCTCGTACCGGCCGGTGTGCACGAAGACGTCGAGCGAGGCGTGGGCGCGACCGAGGTCGGCTCCGTGGAGGAGACCGAGGAACGTGGCGCGTCCGCCGAGCAGGGCACGCAGCCGCTGCTCCTCCGGACCGCCGCCGACCAGCACCAGCCGGTAGCGGTCGTCGTCGGCGAGGTGCTCGAGAAGGTCCAGCTCCTTCTCCGCGGCCAGCCGGCCGACGTAGCCGACGAGCAGCCGGCCGTCCGCGGCGATCGACCGGCGCAGCGCCTCGTCGCGGTGGCGCGGGTTGAACGCGGCCAGGTCCACCCCGCGGCCCCAGCGGTGCACGGCCGGCACGCCGAGGTCGCGCAGCTGCTCGATGCTCGCGGTCGACGGGGCGAGGGTCCGGTCGACGTGGTGGTGGATCCGGCGGGTCAGCCGCGCGGCGGCGCGGACCCCGCCCGGGACGTCGTACCGCTCGGCGAAGCCGACCAGGTCGGTCTGGTAGATCGCCACGGTCGGGATGCCGAGCTCGGCGGCCGCGCGGGACGCCTGGTAGCCGAGCGTGGCCGGCGAGGCGATGTGGACCACGTCGGGACGGAACCGGAGCATGACCTGGCGCAGCCGGCGCCGGGTCTCCAGCCCGAGCCGGAAGTCCGGGTAGAACGGCAGGTTCGCGCCCCGGGCGCGGGTGAGGCGGAAGCCGGCGTAGACGTCCGGCCCCGTCGGGGCGACCAGCTCGGCCTGGTGCCCCTCGACGGCGAGGTGCTCGAGCACCCGGCGCACGGAGTTGGTGACCCCGTTGACCTGGGGCAGGAACGACTCGGTGACCACGAGCACCCGGAGCTTGTCCATGGCCGGGACGCTAGGAAGCCGCGCCCAACGCTCCCCCACGGCCGGATGGGTGTCCGGCGACCGCCTCGTGAACTGCAGAAGACACGTGACCCGACTCACTCCCCCGTCGTTGTCCGGCCGTGAACCCCCTCTCCCGCCGCGCCCTGATCCGCAAGACCGCCGCCGCCGGCGGCCTCGCCGCCGCCGCCACGGTGGCGCCCGGCGTGCTGAGCCCCCGTCCCGCGACCGCCGCTCCGGCGAACGTCGCCACGCTGCGCACCCGCTACGCCACCGGCACCCCCGGCGTGGGCGGCTACCGGCCGGTCATCCAGGTCGCGGGCGAGCCGCACCTGACCCGCACCGACCTCGGCGTGGTCGGTGAGGCCGGCCGTCACGCCCGGCGCAACGGCATGCTCGCCTTCGTCCAGCTCAGCGACGTCCACATCATCGACGCACAGTCGCCGCTCCGGCTGGAGTGGACCGACCGGCTCGACGACCCGTCGCCGCTGCCGGCGACCGGGATCTTCACCTCCTCCTACCGGGCGCAGGAGATGCTGACCGGCCAGGTCGCCGACTCGATGGTGCGGGCGATCAACCGGATCGCCAACGGGCCGGTCACCGGCAAGCCGCTCGCGGTGGCCGTCCAGACCGGCGACAACTCCGACAACTCCCAGCTCAACGAGGTCCGGTGGAACATCGGCGTCCTCAACGGCGGGACGGTGCGGGTCGACTCCGGCAGCCCGCTGCGCTGGGAGGGCGTCGCCGACAGCACGCCGCTGAACTACGACACCGCCTACTGGCACCCCCACGGCACCCCGGCCGGCAAGGCCGACGACCTGCCGCGCAAGGACTACGGCTTCCCGGTGGTCCCGGGCCTGCTCGACGCCGCCCGCCGCGCGTTCACCGCCGAGGGCCTCGACATGCCGTGGTACTCGGTCTTCGGCAACCACGACGGGCTCGTGCAGGGCAACTTCCCCGCCAACACGCTGCAGCTGAACCTGATCGCCACCGGCGCGCTGAAGATCACCTCGCCCCCGGCCGGGGTCAACCCGGGTGCCCTCCTCGACGACCTGCTGAACGACCCCGCCACCGTGCTCACCAACCTCCTCGGCGGCGGCCTCAGCGCCGGCGTGCGGACCGTGACGCCCGACCTCAACCGCCGCCTGCTCAGCCGCAAGCAGGTCGTGGAGCAGCACTTCCTGCTGGGCGGCGCGCCCCACGGACACGGCTTCACCACCGCCAACCGCCAGCAGGGGACGGCCTACTACCACTTCGACCGCGACGTCTTCCGCTTCGTGGTGATGGACACCGTCAACCCCAACGGCTACTACGACGGGTCGCTCGACCAGGCGCAGTTCGCGTGGCTCTCCGACCTGCTGGCGCGGTCGACCGACAAGATCGTGATGGTGTTCAGCCACCACCCCTCCGGCTCCATGTCCAACCCGCTGGTCGGCACCGGCGGCGACCTCCAGCCGCGGGTGGACGGCGCGGCCGTGCTCGACGAGCTGCTGGCCCACCAGCAGGTGGTGGCCTGGGTCAACGGCCACACCCACCGCAACACCATCACCCCCCGGCCGCGCACCGGTGGTGGCGGGCTCTGGGAGATCACCACGGCCTCGCACGTGGACTGGCCGCAGCAGGCCCGCATCCTGGAGATCACCGACAACCAGGACGGCACCCTGTCGATCTTCACCACCATGGTCGACCACGCCGGCCCGGCGTCGTACGGCGGCGACCTGAGCAACCCGGTCGCGCTCGCCGGCCTGGCGCGGGAGCTGTCGGCGAACGACTGGCACGACCACAGCAGCGGCACCGGCACGCCGGCCGACCGCAACGTGGAGCTGCTGGTCGCCAACCCGCTGGCGTAGCCAGGGCGCAGCCGGTCAGGGGGCGGCGGCGAGCTGTCCGCAGGCGCCGTCGATCTCCTGACCGCGGGTGTCGCGGACCGTCGTGGGCACGCCCTTGGCCTCGAGCCTGCGGACGAACTCGCGCTCGTCCTCGGGGTCCGAGGCGGTCCACTTCGAGCCCGGCGTGGGGTTGAGCGGGATCAGGTTCACGTGCACCCAGCCCCGCCCGCGCTCGCCGAGCACGTCGGCCAGGAGGTCCGCGCGCCACGCCTGGTCGTTGATCCCGCGCATCATGGCGTACTCGATCGAGACCCGGCGGCCGGTGCGCTCGAAGTAGTGGTGGGCGGCGTCGACGGTCTCGGCCACCGAGAACCGGGTGTTGATCGGCACCAGCTCGTTGCGCAGCTCGTCGTCCGGGGCGTGCAGGCTCAGCGCCAGCGTCACCGGGATGCCCTCGTCGGCGAGCTGGCGGATCCGCGGCACGAGACCCACCGTCGACACGGTGATGCCACGCGCGGACATGCCGTAGCCGTCCGGCGCGGGGTCGGTGAGCCGGCGTACGGCGCCGAGCACCGCCTTGTAGTTGGCGAGCGGCTCGCCCATGCCCATGAACACGATGTTGTTGACCCGACCGCCGCCGCCGGGCACCTCGCCGCGGTCGAGCGCACGAGCACCGGCGAGCACCTGCTCGACGATCTCCGCGGTGGACATGTTGCGCTGCAGGCCGGCCTGGCCGGTGGCGCAGAACGGGCAGGCCATCCCGCAGCCTGCCTGGCTGGAGACGCACATCGTCACCCGACCCGGGTAGCGCATCAGCACCGACTCGACGAGCGCGCCGTCGAAGAGCCTCCACAGCGTCTTGCGGGTCGCGCCCTTGTCGGCCTCCAGCGTCCGGAGCGGCGTCATCAGGTCGGGCAGCAGCGCCGCGACGAGGTCGGCGCGCTGCCCGGCCGGGAGGTCGGTCATCCGGTCCGGGTCGTCGACGAGCCGGGAGAAGTAGTGGGCCGAGACCTGGCGGGCGCGGAAGCCCGGAAGGCCCATCTCGACGAGCAGCTCCTTGCGCTCCTGCGGCGTGAGGTCGGCCAGGTGGCGGGGAGGCTTCTTGCGTCCCCGCGGCTCCGCGAGGACGAGGGGGAGCGGGCGGGGCCCGGTCTCCGGCTGCTCGGTCACCTGCCCGATTCTCCCACTCGCGGAGTCGCGGACCTAACTGTCGCGCTCGAGCAGGAACCAGATCACGGCTGTGGCCACGGCCAGCACGACGACGAGGGTGCCGACCATCCCCAGCAGCATGTACCGCGCGAACCGGCGGGTCCGGCGGGGCACCAGCAGGACCACCGGCACCGCCAGCAGCACCAGCACGAACGGGAAGAGCGTCTCGGCGCGCTCGTAGCCGGCGATCCACTTCAGCGTCGCGGCGTAGAGGCCCGGAACGACGATGATCGCCACCATCCCGGTGAAGAACCCGGCGAGCGGGAAGAAGACCGGGTGCTCCCGGTGGAACCAGTCCGGGCGGCGCGTGCGGGTGCTCGCCTCGTCCGGGTCCTCCACTGCCTGTGCCATGTCCGGGTGATCGTATCCGGCGAGGCTCACTGCTCCCCCATCAGCGCGCACCGGCGTCGATCAGCTCCCGGACGTGCGCGAGGGCGACGGCGACCTCCGTGAAGCCCGTGCTCAACGGCGACAGCCCGGCGCGGAGACCGCGCGGCGGGCGGAAGTCCGGGATCACGCCGCGCTCCCACAGCTGCTGGACCACCGACCGCATCGCGTCGTGCTCCAGGGTGACGTGGCCGCCGCGGACCGCCGGGTCGCGCGGCGACGCCACGGTGACGCCCCGGGGAGCCAGCGCCTCGTCGGCGACCCGTACGGCGAGGTCCGTGAGCCGCTGGGACTTCTCGCGGACCGCGGCCATGCCGGCCTCCTCGAGCAGGACCACCATGTCCTGGAGCGGGACCATGCCGAGGATCGGCGGCGTCCCGCTGATGAAGCGACGAATGCCGGTCGCCGGCTCGTAGGCCGGTCCCATCGCGAACGGGTCGGCGTGCCCCATCCACCCCGGGATGGGCTGGGTCAGCTGGTCCTGCAGCCGCGCCGCCACGTAGCCGAAGGCGGGCGCGCCCGGACCGCCGTTGAGGTACTTGTAGCCGCACCCGACGGCGAGGTCGACCCCGTCCCGGTCCAGGGCGAGCTCGACGGCACCCGCGGAGTGGCACAGGTCCCAGAGCACCAGGGCACCCTCCTCGTGTGCGGCGGCGGTGATGGCCGGCAGGTCGGCGATGAACGCCGACTTGTAGGCGATGTGGCTCAGCAGGACCAGCGCGGTGCGCTCGGTCACCGCGGCGCGGACCTGGTCGGGCAGCACACCCGTCGCCGGATCCGGCGAGATCCACCGCACCGAGAGGCCGGCCTCCGCCGCGACGGCGTCGACGACGAACCGGTCGGTCGGGAAGTTCTCGGTGTCCGCGACGATCTCGCTACGTCCCGGCCGAGCCGCGACGGCCGCCCGGACGAGCTTGTAGAGCATCACCGTCGTGGAGTCGGCGACCACCGTCTGGCCGGCGGCCGCGCCGAGCACCGCGCTGCCGAGGAGGTCGCCGAGCTCCGTCGGCCGGTCCATCCACTGCTCGTCCCAGGCGCGGATCAGCCGGTCGCCCCACTCGCCGTCGACGAACTCCGCCAGCCGGCTCCGGGTGGCCTGCAGCGGGCGGCCCAGGGAGTTGCCGTCGAGGTAGGCGATCACGCCGTCGGACCGGACGAACCGGTCGCGGTAGCGTCCCAGCGGGTCGGCGGCGTCGAGCCGTGCCGCCTCCTCCACCAGGTGGCGGGGCAGCAGCCGGAGCACGTCATCGGTGGGCACGGGTCTCCTCGCTGTCGGTGCGGTCGGTGCTGCGGGTGCGGTCGGCGCTGTCGGTGCGGTGGTGGCGCCGGGGCGCCGGCCGTCAGCCACCGATGCCGCTTCGCAGGGTGTAGAGCTCGGGGAAGAAGGTCAGGTCCAGCGCCCGCTTGAGGAAGTCGACGCCGGAGCTGCCGCCGGTGCCGGTCTTGAAGCCGATCGTGCGCTGCACGGTGCGCAGGTGCCGGAAGCGCCAGAACTGGAAGGCGTCCTCCAGGTCCACCAGGTCCTCGCAGGTGGCGTACGCCGGCCAGTGGGCGGCGGTGTCGTCGTAGATCCGCTCGAACACCGGCACCAGCTCCGGCACCTCCACCCACGGCGTGCGCACGTCGCGGTGCAGCACCGCCGACGGCACCGGGTGCCCCTGCCGCGACAGGTGGCGCAGGAACGCGTCGTACACGGTCGGCGTCTCGAGCAGCTCGGCCAGCTCGGCGTGCACCTCGGGTCTCGCCTCGAAGACCTCGAGCATGCCGGCGCTCTTGTTGCCGAGGATGAACTCCACGGCGCGGTACTGGTGCGACTGGAAGCCGGAGGAGGCGCCGAGGAACCCCCGGAACTCGGAGTACTCGGTCGGCGTCAGGGTGGCCAGCACCGACCACTGCTCGGCCAGCGTGCGGAAGATGTGCTTGACCCGGGCCAGCGCCTTGCGGGCCCGGCTGACGTTGTCGTCGTCGAGGTAGCGCCGGACGGCGCGGAGCTCGTGCAGCACGAGCTTGAACCACAGCTCAGTGGTCTGGTGCTGGACGATGAAGAGCAGCTCGTCGGGGTGCTCGGGTTCGCTCACCGGGTGCTGGGCCGACAGCAGCCGGTCCAGGTCGAGGTAGGCGCCGTAGTCCATCGCCGAGCGGAAGTCGGTCCGCACGCCTGGCTCGATGGGGCGCTCGCCGCGGTCTCCGGCCATGACGTTCCTCCGTGGGATCAGGTGAAGACGGCGTAGTGGAGGAGCAGCCACACCGGCGCGATGGTCGCCAGCAGGGAGTCGAGCCGGTCCAGCAGCCCGCCGTGCCCCGGGATGACCTGGCTCATGTCCTTGATGCCCAGGTCGCGCTTGATGACCGACTCGCAGAGGTCGCCGAGCGTGGCCATCACCACCGCGATCAGGCCGAGGCAGGCACCGATCCACCACTCACCGTGGAGGAGGTAGACCACCAGCGCCAGGCCGGCTCCCACGGTGGCGAGCACCGAGCCCGCGAAGCCCTCCCAGGACTTCTTGGGCGAGATCACCGGCGCCATCGGGTGCTTGCCGAAGAGCACACCCGCGGCGTACCCGCCGATGTCGGAGGCGATGGTGACGAGGATGAAGGTGATGATGCCCTTCACGCCGTCGTCGTCCAGCCCCCCGCCGCCGAGGCCGCCCTCCGCCAGCATCAGCGCCACGAACGAGCCGAGGAACGGCAGGTAGATCAGCGCGAAGACCGACGCCGTGGCGGTGCGGACGTAGCCGTCGACACCTCGCCGGAGCAGCCACAGCATCACGACGAGCGCGGTGACCGCGGTCGCCGTCACCAACGCCTCGGCGCCCCACACGTAGGCGACCACGACCATCACGACGCCACCCACCATGAGCGGCTGCTCGGGGAGGTCGATCCCCTTCGCGAGCAGTCCCCGGCGCAGCTCCCACACCGCGACGACCACGGCGACCGCGACGATCACCATGAACGCCGGCTTCCAGAAGACCAGCGAGGCCGCCACGGCGGCGAGCAGGACGACGGCGGACGCGACGGCGGCCTTCAGGTCCCGACCGGCGCGGCCGTGGTCCTTCTTCGCCGGCTGGCTCTGCGCAGCGTCGGTCGAGGGTGGGGTGTCGGTCATCGGTGGTCGCCCGGGGTCTCAGACCTCGAGCAGCTCCGATTCCTTGTGCTTCAGCATCTCGTCGATCGCGTCGGTGTGCTTCTTGGTCAGGCCGTCGAGGCGCTTCTCGGCCCCGGTCACGTCGTCCTTGCCGGCCTCGCCGTCCTTCTCCAGCTTCTCGAGGTTCTGCTTGGCCTTCTGGCGCACCTGGCGTACGGCGACCCGGCCGCCCTCGGCCTTCTCCTTGGCGAGCTTGATGAACTCCTTGCGGCGCTCCTCGGTGAGCTCGGGGAAGACGCAGCGCAGCTGCTTGCCGTCGCTCGCCGGGTTGACCCCCAGGTCGGAGTCACGGATGGCCTTCTCGACGTTGGGCAGCGCGCCCAGGTCGTAGGGCTGCACCAGGATGATCCGCGCCTCGGGCGCGGTGAAGGAGGCCAGCTGCTGCAGCGGGGTCGGCGTCCCGTAGTAGTCGACGAGGATCTTGCTGAACATGCTCGGGTGGGCACGCCCGGCGCGGATGGCGGCGAACTCCTCACGGGTCGCGTCGACCGACTTGCCCATCTTCTGGTCGGCCTCGTTGAGGATGTCGTTGATCACCGGGGGTCTCCTTCTGCGGTGGTGGGAGGGCTCGGCCGGTCAGCCGGCGCTCACCCGCGTGCCGATCTTCTCACCCTTCACGACGCGCAGGATGTTGCCCTCGGGCTCCATGCCGAAGACGATCATCGGGAGCTTGTTCTCCCCGCACAGCGCGAAGGCGGTCTGGTCCATGATCCGCAGGCCCTGCGCGATCGCGTCGTCGTAGGTGAGCTCGTCGTACTTGACGGCGTCGGGGTCGCGGTTCGGGTCGGCGCTGTAGACCCCGTCCACGCCGCTCTTCGCCACGAGGACGACGTCGCACTTGCTCTCGAGGGCGCGCTGCACGGCGACGGTGTCGGTGGAGAAGTAGGGCAGGCCCATGCCGGCGCCGAAGATCACGACACGGCCCTTCTCCATGTGCCGGATCGCGCGCCGCGGGATGTAGGGCTCGGCGACCTGCCCCATGGTGATGGCCGACTGCACCCGGGTCTCGACGCCCTGCTTCTCGAGGAAGTCCTGGAGCGCCAGGCAGTTCATCACGATGCCGAGCATGCCCATGTAGTCGGCACGGACGCGGTCCATGCCCCGCTGCTGGAGCTCGGCCCCGCGGAAGAAGTTGCCGCCGCCGGTGACCACGGCGATCTGGACGCCGGCGTCGACGACGGCCCTGATCTCGTGAGCGACCGCCTGGACGACGTCGGGGTCGACACCGACCTTCCCGCCACCGAAGACCTCACCCGAGAGCTTCAGGAGGACTCGCTTGTAGCCACCCACCAGGGTCCTTCCGTCGAATCGAACCGCCACGACCGAGGTTACCGAACCGGGTCCCACCCGCGACCGGGGCGGCGGCCGTGCCGGCCCCGGAGGTGGCGATCCTCACCACGGATCCTCACCAAAAGCGACAGCGTGAGCACGGGCAGCCCGTGCTCACGCTGTCGACCTGTGCTGGGTCAGGCGCCGACCTCGAAGCGGACGAACCGCTTGACGGTGGTGCCGGCCTCGTCGAGGACCGACTTCACCGACTTCTTGCTCTCGGTGACCGACTCCTGCTCGAGCAGGACGATCTCCTTGAAGAACCCGCCCAGGCGCCCCTCGACGATCTTCTCGATCGCCTGCTCGGGCTTGCCCTCCTCGCGGGTCTTCTTCTCGAGCACGTCCCGCTCGGCGGCGACCACGTCGGCGGGGACCTCGTCGCGGGTGAGGTACTGCGGCCGCAGGGCCGCGACCTGGCGAGCGGCGCCCTTCGCGGCGTCCTCGTCGCCGTCGTACTCCACCATCACGCCGATGGCGGGCGGCAGGTCCGCGGCCCGCTTGTGCAGGTAGACCGCGACCGGGCCGTCGAAGTACGCCACGCCGCCGAGCTCGATCTTCTCGCCGATCGTGATCGCGAGGCCCTCGACGACCTGACCGACGGTGCTGTCGCCGAGCGGCAGCGCCTTGGCGGCCTCCGCGTCGGTGGCCTTGCCCTCGTTGACCGCCTCGGCGATCTTCTGCGCGGTGGCGATGAACTCGTCGTTCTTCGCGACGAAGTCGGTCTCCGACTTCAGCTCCACCAGCGCGTTGCCGACGTTGGCGACGAGGCCGGCGGAGGTCTCGCGCTCGGCACCGCGGGCGGCGGCCTTGGCGGCACCCTTGACGCGGAGCAGCTCGACGGCCTTGTCGAAGTCGCCGTCGGTCTCGTCCAGCGCCTTCTTGCAGTCCATCATGCCCGCGCCGGTGAGCTCGCGGAGCTTCTTGACGTCAGCGGCAGTGAAAGCCATGGGTTCTCCCTGGGATCAGTCGTGCGGGCAGCGCGCCGCGGGTGCGGCGCGCTGCCCGGGGGTCGGACGGTGGCGGAGGCTCAGGCCTCGGCCGGGGCGTCGGCGGCCGGGGCCTCGGCCGACTCAGCAGCTTCGGCGGTCGGCTGCCCTGCCTCAGTTGCCTCGGCGGCCTCGGCGGCCTCGGCGGCCTCGGTGGCCTCGGTGGACGCGCCGGTGGCCTCGGACGCCGGGGCGTCGACGGCCGGCTCGCCACCGGTGGCCTCCACGGCGGCCTTCTCCGCGTCACCCTCGAGCAGCTCGCGCTCCCACTCGGCCAGCGGCTCCTCGGCGGCGGGGCTCGCGGACGAGCCGGCGCCGGAGCGGGCCATCAGGCCCTCGGCCGCGGCGTCCGCGACGACGCGGGTGAGCAGGCCGACCGCACGGATCGCGTCGTCGTTGCCCGGGATCGGGAAGTCGACGTCGTCGGGGTCGCAGTTGGAGTCGAGGATCGCGATGATCGGGATCCGCAGCTTGCGGGCCTCCTCGACCGCCAGGTGCTCCTTGTTGGTGTCGACGATCCAGACCGCGGACGGGGTCCGGGCCATGTCGCGGATGCCGCCGAGCGACTTGTTCAGCTTGTCGCGCTCGCGACGCATCTGCAGCAGCTCCTTCTTGGTGCGGCTGCTGCCCGCGACGTCGTCGAAGTCGATCTCGTCGAGCTCCTTGAGGCGGTTGATCCGCTGGTGCACGGTCGAGAAGTTGGTGAGCATGCCGCCCAGCCAGCGCTGGTTGACGTAGGGCATGCCGACGCGGGTCGCCTGCTCGGCGATCGCCTCCTGCGCCTGCTTCTTGGTGCCGACGAACATGATCGTCCCGCCCTTGGCCACCGTCTCCTTGACGAAGGCGTAGGCGCGGTCGATGTAGGCCAGCGACTGCTGCAGGTCGATGATGTAGATGCCGTTGCGGTCCGTGAGGATGAACCGCTTCATCTTCGGGTTCCAGCGACGGGTCTGGTGTCCGAAGTGGACGCCGCTCTCGAGGAGCTGGCGCATGGTCACGACAGCCATGATGGGTCTCCTGTTTGGTTTTCAGTTGGTCCTGTCGTCTGCGCGCGACCCGACCGTTCCCGGACTTGCTGGACACGGACTGAGGATCGGCGCCCACGGGCGATCGGGACCGGAGTGGACCCGTCGTGGTCTGCAGGCGAGCGAATTCCGGCCCAGGGCGGACCGGTAGGAGACAGCCTACGCCGTACGACGCCCGCCGGACCAATCGCGGACCGGGACGCCGGCAGCTCTCCACAGCGCCGCCCCGACGCACCGCTCCTCCCCAGGGTCGGCGCGGACCACGGCCGGCCGCCGGGGGCCACCGGCAGGCTGCTCGGATGACCCTCCCGACCCCGCTCCTGCTCCTGCTCCCGGTGACCCTCCTCGCGGCACTGCTGGCCTCCGGCCCGGCGCCCCCGGCGGCAGCGGGCGACGATCCGGTCGGCGTGTGGCCGCTGCGTCCCGAGCCGGACGTGGTGGTGCGCTTCGACCCGCCCGACTCCCCCTACGGCCCGGGGCACCGCGGCGTGGACCTCGCCGGCGCTCCGGGCCAGCGGGTGCACGCGGCACTGCCGGGACGCGTGGTCTATGCCGGGCGGCTCGCGGGCCGCGGGGTCGTGGTGGTGAGCCACGGCCCCACCCGCACGACCTACGAGCCGGTCACGGCGTCGGTCGCGGTCGGCGACGAGGTGCTCGGCGGCGCACCGATCGGGGCCCTGGAGCTGGCGGGCTCGCACTGCTTCCCCCGCGCGTGCCTGCACTGGGGCTGGCTCCGGGGCGAGACCTACCTCGATCCGCTGCGCCTCGTCGGCAGCGGCCCGGTGCGCCTGCTGCCCCTCTGGCGTGACCGGCCGGCGGGACGCCTGGTCCCGTGGCGGCCCCTCGGGGTGCGGGTGGGACTCCCCTGACGCGGTCAGGCGCGAGGATGCGCCTGGCGGTAGGCCCGTCGCAGCCGGTCGGTGGTGACATGGGTGTAGCGCTGCGTCGTCGCCAGGGAGGCGTGCCCGAGGAGCTCCTGGACCGACCGGAGGTCGGCACCGCCCTCGAGCAGGTGCGTCGCCGCGGTGTGGCGCAGGCCGTGCGGGCCGAGGTCCGGCGCTCCCGGCACGTCGGCGATCCGGCGGTGCACCAGCGTGCGCACCGCCCGCTGGTCGATCCGCCCACCGCGGGAGCCGAGGAAGAGCGCGGCACCAGAGCCCTCCCGGCGCAGCTGCGGCCGACCGCGGACCAGCCAGGCGTCGAGCGCCTCGGCCGCGGGCCGGCCGAAGGGGACGGTGCGCTCCTTGCGTCCCTTGCCGAGCACGCGGAGCAGGTTGCGGTCGCGGTCGACGTCGTCGACATCGAGCCCGCACAGCTCGCCGACGCGCACGCCGGTCGCGTAGAGCAGCTCGAGCATCGCCACGTCGCGCAGGCCCACGGCACTGCCGTCGTCGGCCAGGGCCGTGGCCGCGGCGATCAGGTCCCGGGCCTGGTCGACGCGCAGCACCTCGGGCAGCGTCCGGTGCGGCTTGGGCGAGCCCAGCGCCGAGCCGGCGTCGGTGGCCGCGCGACCGGTCCGGGCGAGCCACGCCGTGAACACCCGGGCGGACGTGGCCCGACGAGCGATCGTGGTGCGCGAGAGACCCAAGGTCTGCTGCTTGGCGAGCCAGCTGCGCAGCGTCCGCAGGTCGATCTCCGCCACGTCGGTGAGGCCGAGCCGGGAGACGTGGTCGAGCAGACCGCCGACGTCACCGACGTAGGCCTTCACCGTGTGCGGCGCCAGGTCGCGCTCGGCGGCGAGGTGGCGCTCGTAGTCCGCCAGGGTCCGGGCGAGCGGCTCTGGGAGCCCCGGGCAGGCAGGGTCCGGAGGAGGGACTGGTGCCTCACCTGCGGTCATGGCGCGATCCTAGGGACGGTCGTGCCGTCGTCGTCGGACCTCAGGCCAGAGCGAGGTCGGTGAGCCGCCACCCGGTGGGGAGCTGCTCGACCAGGCCCCGCTCGCACAGCCGCACCAGCGTCTTGTGCACCTCCACGACGCCGAGCCCCGCGACGACCGCGATCGAGTCGGTGGACGCTCCCACCGCGACCGGGACCGCGTCCAGCACCTGCTGCTGCCGGATGGTCAGCCGGTCGCGCGGTCGGTCGGGGCCGCGCGGCTCCTCGAGGAGGGCCTCCCCGGCGCCGCCCACCAGCTCGAGGACGTCGGCGCCGCCGGTCACGAGCGTGGCGGCACCGCTGCGCACGAGGTGGTGGACGCCTTCGGAGGCGACGCTGGTCACCGGCCCGGGCACCCCCATCACGACCCGGTGGAGGCGGTCGGCCCAGTTGCTCGTGCTCAGGGCGCCGCTCCGCACGGCGGCCTCCACGACCACCGTGCCGCGGGTGAGCGCCGCGATGAGCCGGTTGCGGGCGAGGAAGCGGACCCGGTGCGGCGCCTCGCCGGGCGGCGCCTCCGAGACGACGGCGTGGTGCTCGCCGAGATGTCGGATCAGGTCCCGGTGCGCAGCCGGGTAGACCCGGTCGGCGCCGCACGCGAGCACGGTCACGGTGCGCCCACGGGCGCTCAGGGCACCGCGATGGGCTGCGTAGTCGATGCCGAACGCCCCGCCGGAGACGACGACCCGTCCGGCGCCCGCGACGACGGCGGCGACCTCGGCGGCCACCCGGTCGCCGTACGTCGTCGAGGACCGGGAGCCGACGATCGCGACCGAGGCGGACAGCTCGTCGAGCCGCATCGGCCCCTTGACCCAGAGCCCGATCGGGACCCCGCCGCGTTCCTGGAGCGGGGGCGCGTGCGCGAGGTCGTCGAGCTGGGTGGGCCACTCGTCGTCGCCCGGCGCCACGAACCGGATCCCGAGGCGCGCGGCCCGCTGCAGCTCCCGCTCGGGATCCACCGTCGCCAGGCGGGCGGCGGCGGCGACCAGCTGGGCCCGGTGGTCGGGGTGCTCGCGCAGCGCGGCGAGGAAGCGCGCCGCGCCCAGCTCGTGGGTCAGTGCGGTGAAGACGTGGTCGCCCGGCTCGGCGACGAGGCTGAGGGTGACCCGCGCGAGACGCTCGTCGGCTTCGTCGGGTCCGCTGCCGGACACGGGGACCGTCTCGCTCATCCGGCGCGCTCTGCGTGGCCGGTGCGCTCGACCCGGTCACCGCGCACGGTCCGCAGGTCGAGCGGCTCGCCGTTGCGGAGCCGGAGCGCGACCTGCACGTCCTCGACCTCCGGCACGGCGTCCGGATCCCTGTCCGGCTCCACGTCCGATTCGGAGCCGCGGCCGGCGCGCACCGAGCGGAGGTCGGCGACCGTCCACGCCAGCCGGAGCACCCGCACCGCTCCGCGGGCGCTCAGCCGGCCCCGGTAGGTCTCGTCGTCGACCAGCGCCTGCGCCGCCGGGGTCACCGGCCAGCGGTCCTTGAGCCGGGGGCTGGGCACCTGGCTGTTCAGCCGCCACCCGCAGCCCCGGAATCGGCGTCGCTGCCGCTCGCGGGCCGCGCTCACCCGCCGGCGCACGGCGGCGGACGGCTCGGGGGCGGCGAACATGTCGTGCGCGGCGGGAGAGGCCGGGAGCACGTGGCGGGTGATGTCGATGCGGTCGGCGATCGGTCCCGACACCTTCAGCCGATAGTCGCGGCGCACGGGGTTGGAGCACCGGCACCGGTTGGCACCGGGATCGGTGCTGTACTCCCCGCAGGCGCAGGGGTTGCACGCGAGCACGAGCAGGCAGCCGGCCGGCAGGGTCACCGACTCGTCGCGCCGTGCCACGGTGATGTCGCCGCTCTCCAGCGGTTGGCGGAGCGCCTCGATCACGTCGGAGCGGAAGAGGGGGAACTCGTCGAGGAAGAGGACCCCGCAGTGGGCGCGGCTGATCTCGCCCGGCCGGACCTGGCCGTGTCCTCCGCCGATGACGCTGACCTTGCTGGCGTCGTGGTGGGGCGCGGCGAACGGGGGCCGGGTCACCATGCCGCCGCCGGGGTCGAGCACTCCCGCCAGGGAGTGGAGCGCGGTCAGCTCCAGCGACTCCTCCGCGGTGAGGTCGGGGAGGACGGTCGGGATCCGCTCGGCGAGGCTGGTCTTGCCGGCGCCCTTCGCACCGGACAGCAGCACGGCGTGCCCGCCCGCGGCGGCCACCTCCACGGCGTACTTCTCGTCCTCCATCCCGCGCAGGTCGGCGAGGTCGAGCTCGTCGAGACGCTCGTCGCCGCGCCAGGTGATCAGCCGGGCACCGGAAGCCGGCGCCACCGGAGGTGCGACCGGCACCTCCTCGCCCCGCAGCTCGGCCACGACCTGGGCGAGCGACCGCATGCCCAGCACGCTCACGCCGGGGACCATGGCCGCCTCGTCGGCCTGCGGCTCCGGGACGACCACCCGCCGGATGCCCCGCTCCGCGGCAGCGAGGGTCATCGGCAGGACCCCGACGGCCGGGCGCAGGCCGCCGGAGAGCGTGAGCTCGCCGACGAACGCCGTGCCGCCCAGCGCCGCCAGCGGCAGCTGGCCGTCGGCGCCGAGCACGCTCAGCGCGATGGCGAGGTCGAAGTGCGTGCCCGACTTCGGCAGGTCCGCCGGCGAGAGCAGGATGGTCGTGCGCTTGGTGACCGGCCACTCGAGGCCGCTGTTGACCACGGCCATCCGCACCCGCTCCTGACCCTCGCGGAGCGCCACGTCGGCACGTCCGACGACCGCCACGTTCGGCTGCCCCGGGGAGACGTCGGCCTGGACGTCGATCAGGTGGCCGAGCGCCCCGTTGAGCGCCACGGTGTGGGCGGTGGCGAACGGCATCAGGCCAACCCCCGGACGTGGTCGAGGACCGCGGGACCGCTCCGCG
This sequence comes from Nocardioides proteolyticus, assembly GCF_051280635.3. Classification (NCBI taxonomy): domain Bacteria; kingdom Bacillati; phylum Actinomycetota; class Actinomycetes; order Propionibacteriales; family Nocardioidaceae; genus Nocardioides; species Nocardioides proteolyticus. Next base: position 18,511 of record NZ_JBNBPO030000024.1, read on the forward strand.
GCCGGAGCACCGCCACGAGGTCGACCCGGATACCCGCCGGCCGGACGCCCCGCTCGAGGGCCCACCGCTCCCCCAACCTCTTCAAGCGGGCCAGCTTGGCATCGGTGATCGCCTCGTGCGGACTGCCGGCCACCAGGCTGCTGCGGGTCTTCACCTCGCACACCACGAGGGTCGCGCCGTCGCGCAGCACGATGTCGACCTCGCCCTCGTCACACCGCCAGTTGCGCTCGAGCACCGCCATCCCGAGCCCGGCGAGGTGCCGCGCCGCCACCTCCTCGCCGTACGCCCCGATCGCCTGGCGCGCCGCTGCTGTCGTCCTCGTCATGCCGCCCAGCGTCCACGCTCCCCCTGACGTCGCGGCAGGACGTCGGCTCGGCGTTGTGGACGGCGACGGCCGTCCACAGGGTCCGCGCCGCCGGGCGGCGCGTCGGGTGACTCCTGTGACGCCTGGGATGGACGGCGGGGCGGGGAGCGGTCAGTCGACCAGCTTCGGCGCGTCGCACCTCGGGACTCGGTCGAGGTAGACGTCGGCGCCGCTCAGGTCGAGGCCGAGGGTCCTCAGCAGCGGGGTCAGCAGCGCGCTGTCGAGGCCCTGGACCAGCGGGTTGACGAGCCCGCTCACGAGGCCGTCCAGGATCGGTGACAGCACCACACCGAGGGGCAGGCCGATCAGCTTGACACCCGAGGTGCGGGTGGTCAGGTTCGGGAGCCCGCTGCTGTTGTTGTGCACGGTGACCGGACGGTCGTAGTCGGCGTCGGAGGTGATCTCGATGACGGCGTCGCCGCTGGAGTCGGACGCGCCGGTGATCCGGATCGGCCCGCCGACGACCGGGATCCCGAGTGCGTAGACGGTGACCTCGAGGGTGAGGTCGATGCTGAGCAGCCCGTCCGCCACCCGCACCGTCGCGCCTGCCGGGTCGCACCGGACGTCGGTGAGCTGACCGCTGGCGCTGGCCAGGCTCACCGAGCCGCTGAGCCGCACCCTCGTGCGGCCGACACCCAGGTTGAGGTCGAGCAGCGAGCTCGAGAGGGTGAGATCCACCTGAGACGACGTGGCCCGCGCGTCGGGGTGGTTCTTGCGGCCGCAGCCTCGCTTCGGCGGCTCGATGATCTCGAGCCCCACGGTCACGCCGGCGAGGGGTCCGAGGTTGACGTTGGCCTGCGGGATGCTGAGCCCCGCCTCACCGGTCGCCGCAGCGGCCGCCGCCGTGACCAGGTCGAGGAGGTTGAGGTCGGCGTCGAGGCCGTGTCCGGTGCCGGTGGCGATGCCGAGGATGTCGGAGACCCGGAGCTGCGCGGCCCCGACGCTCGCCGCGATCGACTCCAGCAGCGCGACGTTGGCGGTCGACTGCCCGTCCAGGGCGTCGGCGGCGGCGAGGTAGAAGTCGCCGAGCGACACCAGCCTCGACCCGGCGAGCACCTCCTCAGTCGTCAGCGCTCCGACCTCGGCGCCGAGCAGCTCGACCAGCTTCACCCGTGCGTTGGCCAGTCCGTTGTAGTCGACGGCGCTGAGCGTGATGTTGCTCCCGAGCGCGCCCAGCAGCGGTCCCAGGAGCGGTGAGGCGCCCGTGTCGAGACGTGCGGCATAGGAGCCGATCGCGAAGCACGCTCCGCCCACGGACTGCGCCACCGCGCTGCGGACGGCCTCGCCGCGCTCAACGCCGGTGAGGCCTCCGAAGACGAAGTCCACGCCGGAGTCGGCGACGACCCGTACCGCGTCGGGCACCCCGGCGTCGGGGACGGCGACGAAGGCGCCGTCGTCGTAGGTGCCGAGGTCGAAGCTCACGGTCGGTGGATCACCCGCGTTGTCGGTGTTGCGGGCGACGCTCTCGTCACGAGCCGCCGTCATCGGGCCCTGAAGGGCCCCGCGGGTGCGCCCGTCGAGCTGGCGGGCGAGGTCGAGCGCGACGAGGTCCGCGAGCGCCTGCATGTCGCGTCGTACGACGCGCTGCGAACCGAGGTCGACGGCGAAGGCGGCGGAGATCAGGAGCACGAAGGCGAGGAGGACGGCCATGAGGGCCGCGCTGACCCCGCGCTCGGTGCGCCTTCGGCCCCGCACTCAGCTCACCCGCGCCACGGCCGAGTAGCTCAACGTCTCCGGCAGGACGAGCCCGAACCCCGGGATGAGGGTCTCGTAGTCGATCACCACCTCGACGGTGGCGCACTCCGCACCCGAGGCGCACGCGCCGATGACGACCGAGCAGCCGTCGGCGCCGGTCACGCACTCCTCGCCGTGGGCGTCGAGGGCGTCGGCGACCGCGGCCTCCGCGGCCGCGATCTTCTCGGTGTTGCTTCCCGGGTGGACGGCAGCGGCACGTGCCCCCTCCGCCGCCGCCTGGCTGACCGACTGGCGCACGCTCAGCATGTCGCCGAAGTTGATGATGCCGAAGACCACGACCATCAGGAGCGGCAGGATGAGGGCGAACTCGACGGCGGCGGCTCCCCGCTCGCCCGGTCTCGCCGGACGCTCCCAGCGCACACGACGCCCCATCGCTGGCCTCCCCGCCATCGCTCCCCGTGACGCCTCCCCGGACGGCGTTGACCACACAGTAGTGCCGTGGTCGGTGCCGGGGAACCGATCCCGGGCCAAACTGCCCGGACGGCGTACCGTCCCTAGTTCATCCGGACTACGCATACCCGGGACCGGCCGTCGCCGCCCGCATCAGCCGACCAGGCGCGGGTCTCCGCAGCGGACACCGACCGCGTAGACGTCGGCGCCACCGATGCGGAGCCCGATCATCCGGGCAGCCGGACCGATGAACCTCTCGTTGATGTGGTTGATCAGCGGCGTGAGGGTCTTGTTGACGAAGCCGTTGTGGTCCGACCTCAGCTCGGCGACGATCAGCGAGGTCAGCGACCGCACCAGCCCGAGGTTGGCGACCACCTTGCCGCCGATCTTCACGTCGCTGATGGTCGGCACCACGGACGCGGGGTCCAGGTGCACGGACGACCCGACCTGGACCGGCGTGACGTCGTTCGGAGGGATGGAGAGCGTCACCAGGTCGCTCCCCGGCGCGTCGCCCGTGGCGACGGTGAGCCGCAGGTTCACCTCGATGTCGACCTTGCCGTTGCCGCCGAGCAGGCCACCGAGCAGCCCACTGAGGAGGCCGCCCAGCCCGAGGTCCTCCAGCGCGTCGACCTTGACGCTGCCGACGACCGACAGGTCCGCCGTCACCGAGTACGACGCCAGCTCGGTCCGCACGTCGACCGCGAAGGTCGACGGGTCGCCGGGTCCGCTGCCGCAGTGGACCTCCGGCGGCGCCACCAGCCGGCCCTCGCCGCCGCCCAGGTGCACGCCGATGTTGCCCGTGCCCTTGGCGGTCTGCACCGTGCCGAGGCCGGGCAGGTTGAGGCTGGGCAGGTTGATGAAGTCGACGGCGAGGTCGCCCGACAGCTGGGCGTTGTCGGCCACCGACCCCTCGGTGTTGGGCATGCCGCACGCCATCTTCGCCGCCGAGATCAGGTGGATGGCGCCGGTGAACTGGTTGCCCACTCCCGGCACCTGCGCCTGCAGGTTGGGGACCTCGAGGAAGTACTGCCCGTCCGAGAGCCGGGCGGAGCCGACGATGTCGAGCACGTTGAGGGCGACCTGCAGGGCGGCCCGGTCGGTGGGCGCGACGTTGAGGACGTTGGCGAGGGTGACCGGCGGGATGGTCGCCGCGACCGACGAGCTGGCCAGCCGGCGCAGCGCCGTGACGGCGAGCTCGTTGTTGCCGCCCGTCTCGCGGGCCAGGACGTCCGCGACGACGGTGAGCAGGTCGGCGTACCCGATGGGGCCCCGCAGGAGCGCCTCCGGACTGCCGATCCGCGGGTCGGCGGCGAGCTGTCCCAGCCGCACGTCGGCGTCGGCGAGGGCGCGATAGCTGACCAGGTCGAGCCTGACGCCGAGGAGGTCGTTGAGCGGACCGAGCACGGTGCTGTCGCCGGTCCGGACGGACGCCACGAAGGAGCCGAGCTTGAAGCAGGCGGTCGAGGAGCTCTCGGCCGCCGCGTCCCGCTGTGCGTCGCCGGACTCCTCGTCGGACCCGATCACCGAGGCGAAGGCGAAGTCGACGGCGGTGCGCGCGACGACGCTGACCGCCGTGGGCACGCCGGACGCCATGGCCTGGAACACGCCGTCGTCCATCACGCCCACCTCGTAGGAGAGGTCGGGGGCCTGGTCGCCGACGATGTCCTGGTTGCGGGCCAGGCTCTCAGCGGCCGCCGCGTCGAGCACCGCACCGAGCTGGGCGACGGTGCGGCCGTCCAGCTCGCGTGCCAGGTCGAGCGCGACCACGTCGGCGAGCGCCTGCATGTCGGCGCGCGCGACCTTCTGCATGCCGAGGTCGACGATGAAGGCGGTGGAGACCATCACGATGCCGAGCACCAGGGTCATCAGCAGGGCGACCGCGCCCCGCTCGTCGGCCCGGCGCCGACCCGAGCGGCGTCGCTGCGGCACGTGACCCACAGGCGACCTCCCGATGCCTTCGCACGTGGACAGCCCCCCGCTGCCCCTCTCGGGACAGTACGGCCGGCGGGCCGCCCCCCTGCGGGGTCGACCCCGAAATCGGGACCAACGTCCCAGGGGGTCGAGACGATCGGTCGACTAGCTCTTCGGGAGCTCCAGGTCGGAGGTGGCCAGCTCCTCCACGTTGACGTCCTTGAAGGTCAGCACCTTGACGTTCTTCGCGAAGCGCGCCGGGCGGTACATGTCCCAGACCCAGGCGTCGGCGATGGTGACCTCGAAGAAGACGTCCCCGCCCTCCGTGCGCGCCTTCACGTCGACGGAGTTGCAGAGGTAGAAGCGGCGGTCGGTCTCCACGACGTACTTGAAGATGCCGACGACGTCGCGGTACTCCCGGTAGAGGTTCAGCTCCTGCTCGGTCTCGTACTTCTCGAGCTCCTCGGCACTCACGCCTCCGACTCTAGCCCCGCGGTGTCCACCAGCGGCTCGAGTCCCGCCGCGCGCCGCACGTTGACGAAGCGCATCCGGTGGATCGGCGAGGGGCCGTGCTGGTCCAGCGCCGCGGCGTGCTCGGCGGTGATGTAGCCCTTGTGGGTCTTGAAGTCGTAGGCGGGCCACTGCTCGTCCAGCTCGGCCATGATCCGGTCGCGGGTGACCTTCGCAAGCACCGACGCGGCCGCGACGCAGGCGGCCACCCGGTCCCCCTTCCACACCGCCAGCCCCGGCGCACCCAGCCCGTCGACCGGGAAGCCGTCGGTCAGGACGTACGACGGCGGCACGGCGAGCTTGGCGACGGCCCTGCGCAGCGCCTCGACGTTGGCCACGTGCATGCCGAGCCGGTCGCACTCCTCGTGCGACACGACCACCACCGACCAGGCGACCGCACGACGGACCACCTGCTCGTAGCACCGCTCCCGCGCCGCCGCGGTGAGGAGCTTGGAGTCGGCCAGACCCGGGACGATCCCAGCGCGGCCGGGAGGCAGGATGGCGGCCCCGGCGACCAGGGGGCCCGCGCACGCACCGCGGCCCGCCTCGTCGACCCCGGCGACCGGCTCGAGACCGTGCCGCCTCAGGGCACGCTCGTAGCCGTAGATGCCGGCGTCACGCCGTACCGTCGCTCCCTTCGGCAGCGTCGACATCGGTACTCCCGCTCGGTCGTGTCCGGTTCAGTCCTGGCCGCCCGCTGCGGCCGGAGCGCGCTGGGCGAGCCGCTCCGCGCGCTCGACGAGGTCGGCGGGCGGGTCGGACGGCACGTCCGCGAAGGCCTCCGGGCGGCTGATCCAGCGCCACCGGTCGCGCGGCCAGATCAGGGTGAACACCTTGCCCACGACGAGGTCGGTGGCGACCCAGGGGCTCTCCGTGCAGGGGTCCTCCTCGGGACCGCACAGATGGGCCCGCGAGTCCGCCGAGTGACCCCGGTTGTCGCCGAGCACGAACAGCTTGCCCGGCGGGATCGGACCGACGGTCCACGAGCAGGGCCGTGCCAGCGCCGTGCCGCGCTCGGTGATCCAGTCGTCGACCGGCGCGTTGCACGCGCCCGGGTCGGGGCCGAGGTAGCCGGCCTCCTCGACGGCCTCGCCGTTGACCTCGAGGCGCCCCTCCTTGTCACAGCAGACCACGACGTCGCCCTCGGTGCCGATCACCCGCTTCACGAGGTGACCGCCGGTCGGGTAGAGCCCGACCTTCGAGAGCAGGTTGGCGAACCCGGTCGGGCCTGCGGTGTCGGTGGGCGTCAGCCACTGCCCGGGGTCCTCGAAGACGACCACGTCACCGCGCTGCGGCTGCTTGCCGAACCAGTAGGAGACCTTCTGCACCAGGATCCGGTCGTTCTTGACCAGGCCCGGCTCCATCGACTCCGACGGGATGTAGAAGGCCTGCACGAACACGGCCTTGATCAGCACGGCCAGCCCGAGCGCCACGGCCAGCAGCAGGATGGTCTCCTGCCAGACGGGGAGGTGCTTGCGGCCCCCGTCGTCGGAGCCACGGCCGCCGGTGTCCGACCCGGCGTGGTCAGGCCCGACCTCCGGCGGGTCCGACCCGGCGTCGGCTCCGCCGTCCTCGGGACGGCCGCCGCCGGAGCTCGGTGTGGTCACGGGGGTCGAGTCTAGGCAGACCGATGGGAACGACCGGTCCGGGGACCTCAGGCCTCCCGGCGCTCCTTGATCTTGGCAGCCTTGCCGCGCAGGTTGCGCAGGTAGTAGAGCTTCGAGCGACGCACGTCGCCGCGGGTGACGACCTCGATCTGCTCGAAGATCGGCGAGTGGAGCGGGAAGGTCCGCTCGACGCCGACGCCGAAGGACACCTTGCGCACCGTGAACGTCCGGCCGACGCCGGAGCCGTGCATGCGGATCACGACGCCCTGGAAGATCTGGACGCGGGAGCGGTTGCCCTCGACGACCTTCACGTGCACCTTGACGGTGTCGCCGGCGCGGAAGTCGGGCACGTCGTCGCGCTTGACGGCGTTGCCGAGCTCGGTCACGAGGGCGGGGGAAATCTTCGACATGGTTCTCCTCGCGAGTGCCACAGGTCAGCCGCGGTATAGGGGTGGAAACTGCGGGGGCGACACGGTCGACGGTTCCCCTGTGGCAGAAGCGTCCGTGTCACCGACCCAGAATCCTCCCACAGCCGTGGGAGGCGGAGAAATCGGCAGCCGGCTGGAAGAATGCCGCTATGGCGCACCCCGAGCTCCCCGTCGACTGGGTGCCGCACACCTTCGAACGGCGCCCGTGGGGACAGCGGGTGCCTCGCGGCCCGCGCGCGGAGCGCCGGCTGCGCGAGATCGAGGTGGCCCTGCCGCCCCGGATCCGCGACCTGGACCTGACGCTGCCCGACGACCTCGCGCGTCTGGTCACCGCCGCACTGGGCGAGCTGGGCGAGCTGGACCTCGTGCACGGCCGGACGCTCAGGGCGCTCAACCACCTCCACCTGCGGGTGGAGGCGATCGACTCCTCGCGGATCGAGGACATCGAGGCGGGGATCGCCGACTACGGACGCGCCCTGCTCGGGGTCGGCGCGAACGCCTCAGCGGTGTCGATGGCGTCGGCCACGTCCGCCCTCACCCGGCTGATCGGGGATACCGGGCTGACCCGGCGGGTGCGCGCCGAGGCGGTCCTGCAGGCGCACGAGGACCTGTTTCGCACCAACCCCGAGGAGGCGCACCGCGCCGGCACGTTCCGAACGACGCAGAACTGGGTGGGCGGAAGCGACTTCTCCCCGACCGGCGCGCTGCACGTGCCACCGCCGCCCGAGACGGTGCCGGCGTACCTCGACGACCTGTTCGCGTTCGCGAACCGCGACGACATCTCGCCGCTGGTCCAGGCAGCCGTCACGCACGCTCAGTTCGAGTCGATCCACCCGTTCATCGACGGCAACGGCCGGATCGGGCGGACCCTCATCCACGCGGTGCTGCGACGTCGCCGGGCCACCCGGCACCTGACGGTGCCCCTCGCGTCGGCCCTGGTGGCCGACCGGGCGAGCTACTTCGCCGCCCTCGACGACTACCGCGCCGGGCACGCCCGCACGATCGTCACGATGCTCGCCTCGGCCACCCGGGTGGCGACCGCCGAGGCGTGGCGCACCGCCCGCGACATCGACGCTGCGCGCGACCGGTGGGGTGCCGCCGTGGGCGGCACCAGGCCCGGCACGCCCCTGCACCGGGTGCTCGACCTGCTCACCGAGGAGCCCATCGTCAACCTGCCGCTCGTGGCGGGCCGGCTGCGGATCGAGGAGGAGGCGGCCGGCGAGGCCGTCCAGCGCCTGGTCGACGCCCAGGTCCTCTCCCAGGTCCGCGGGACGCGGCGCGCGCCGGTCTGGCTGGCCCAGGAGATCCTCGACGTCGTCCACGCGATGAGCAGCCGCGTCCAGGACAGCAGCATCCGGGTGCGCCAGGGCGTCGTCGCGGACGGCGCAGGCCCGCCCCGGTGAGCCGGGACGGGCCTGCTGGGTCGGCGGCGGTCAGTTGATCGCGTAGCCCTCGCCGTGGAAGACGAGGTCGATCCCGGCGATCTCGTCCTCCTCCTTGGCGCGGAACCCGATGGTCTTCTCGATCGCGAAGCCCACCACGTAGGCGACGACGAAGGAGTAGACCGCCACGGCCAGCGAGGAGACGATCTGGGTGACGAGCTGGTCCACGCCGCCGCCGTAGAACAGGCCCGTCTCCGGGAACGCGGCGATGAGACCGAGCGCCCAGCAGCCCACCAGGCCCGCGACGAGGTGGATGCCCACCACGTCGAGCGTGTCGTCGTAGCCCAGCTTGAACTTGAGGTCGATCGCGAAGGCGCAGATCGCACCCGCGACCAGGCCCAGCAGCATGGCGAAGACCGGCGTGACGTGGGCGCAGGCCGGGGTGATGGCGACGAGGCCGGCGACGACACCGGAGGCGGCGCCGACGGCGGTCGCCTTGCCCTCGCGGAAGTGCTCGACCGCGATCCAGCCGAGCATCGCCGCGGCGGGCGCGCCGACGGTGTTGAGGAAGATCAGGCCGGCCCCCGCCTCACCGGTGTTGAGGCCGGTGTTGAAGCCGAACCAGCCGAACCACAGGATGGCGGTGCCGATCAGGACCAGCGGCACGTTGTGCGGCTGCGCCTCCTCCTTGGAGAAGCCGACCTTCCGCTTGCCCAGCACGAGCGCGAGCGCCAGGGCCGCCGCGCCGGCGTTGATGTGGACCGCGGTGCCGCCGGCCCAGTCCAGCACGCCGCTCGCGGTGCCCTCGGGGAAGAGGTTGTAGATCCAGCCGTGGTCGGCGTTCCACACCCAGGCCTGCACGGGGAAGTACGACAGCGTGCCCCACACGCCGGCGAACAGCATCCAGGGCCAGAAGCGCGCGCGGTCGGCGATCGCCCCGGAGATCAGGGCGACGGTGATGATCGCGAACGACGCGCCGAAGGCGACGCCGGTCAGGGGCGAGCCCTCCGTCTCCCGTGCCAGGTCGGAGAGCCCGAAGTCGGAGAACGGGTTGCCGACCAGCTTGCCCAGGCCGTCACCGGTCAGGTTGCCCATGTTGAACCCGTACAGGATCCACAGGACGCTGATCAGGCCGAGCGAGCCGAAGCTCAGCATCATCATCGAGATGACGCTCTTGGACTTGACCAGGCCGCCGTAGAAGAAGGCCAGGCCCGGTGTCATGAACAGGACGAGGGCGGTGCACAGCAGCACCCACGCGGTCGAGTCGGTCATCGGTACCTCTCGGGTCTCGGGAACGAGCACGAGCCAGCAGCTCTGCGGGATCTCGCGTTGCGCCAGATCCTCGCGACGCCCCGTTTCGTCGGACTCCGACCGAGGTTTCGTGGTTGTTACAGGTTCGCCGACCCTGTGACGGGCCGGTGAACGGCGCTCACCGGCGGCGCTTGCTCAGCACCACGGCCCCCGGCGGCGCGGGCAGGTCGGTGCGCAGTCGGAAGCCCGCCTTCTTGTACATCCGCTGGTTGCGGGCGCTGGCGGTCCCCGTGAACAGCAGGTACGACGTCGCCTCGGGCGCGGCGACGGCCTGGATGTGGTCGAGCAGCGCCCGGCCCAGCCCGGCGCCCTGGATGTCGGGGGCGACCATGATCCGGCCGATGTCCCACACCTCGCCCTCCAGCCGGCCGCGGGCGGCCGCCACGAGCCGCCCGGCGCGGCGCACCACGTAGGTGTCCCACTCCTCCAGCCAGCGGCGGACGTCGTCGAGGCCCTCGTGCAGCGCCGGGATGTCGAGGCTGTCGTTGGCCAGTGCCTCCTGCACCCAGCAGGCACGCTGCAGCGTGAGGATCTCCCCCGCGTCCCCCGCCGTCGCGCGGACGATCGGCGTGCCGTCGGGCAGCACCGACGGCGACAGCAGGTCGGGACGGCGCTCGGCCGTGCGTCGTACCGCCTGCTCGCGGCGCCAGCGGACGATCGCGCCGTGGTCGCCGCTGAGCAGCACCTCGGGGACGTCCCGGCCGGACCAGGTGCGGGGCTTGGTGTAGACGGGGTACTCCAGCAACCCGCCCGCCTGCACCGCGTGGGACTCCTCGGTCAGCGACTCCGCGTTGCCCATGAACCCGGGCAGGAGCCGTACGACGGCCTCGGTCATCGCGAGCGCGGCGACCTCGCCGCCGTTGAGCACGTAGTCGCCGAGGCTGATCTCCCGCACGTCGGCGAGCTCGCGGGCGTGGTCGACGACCCGCTGGTCGATGCCCTCGTAGCGACCGCAGGCGAAGACGAGCCGCGGGCGGGTGGCGAGGTCCTCGGCGATGCGCTGGTCGAACGGCTCGCCGGACGGGGTGGTGAAGACGACGGTGGTGTCCGCGTCGAGCGCGAGGTCGGCGAACGCATCTCCCCACGGCTCGGGCTTCATGACCATGCCCGCGCCGCCGCCGTACGGCGTGTCGTCGACGGTGCGGTGCCGGTCGCGGGCCCAGTCGCGGAGGTCGTGCACCCGGAACTCCACCAGTCCGCTCGCCGCGGCCTTGCCCGGGAGCGAGAGGTCGAGCGGTGCGAAGAAGTCGGGGAAGATGGTGAGGTAGTCGAGCCTCACGACTCGTCCTCGTCGGCGAACGGCGAGACCAGGCCGGGCCGGTCCGCGACCACCACCCTTCCGCCGGCGACGTCCACCTCGGGGACGAGCGCGGCGACGAAGGGCACCAGGGCCTCTCGGTGGTCGGTGGTCCGGACCCGCAGGAGGTCCTGGGCCCCGTGGAAGAGCCCGACCACCTCGCCGAGGTGGCTGCCGTCGAGGTCGTGGACCTGTAGCCCGACGAGCTGGTGGTCGTAGAACTCCTCCGGGTCCTCGGGCACCTCGTCGGCCGGCACCTGCGCGGTGAGCACCACGCCGCGCGCGGCCTCGGCCGCCGAGCGGTCGGCGAGCTCCTCGAAGGTCACCAGCAGCACGCCCTGGTGCCACCGGGTCCGGCTCACCGTGAGCGCCCGGTGGCTGAAGGCCGACCCCTTCGGGGGCTCGACCGCAAGCACCGCGCCCACGGCATAGCGCCGCTCGGGCTCGTCGCTGCGGACGTCGACGGTGACCTCACCCCGGACGCCGTGCGGCTTGCCGATCCGCCCGACGACGACCTCGATGCTCTCCACGGGTCAGAGGTTAGGGCGCGGTCAGCGCGAACGACGAACGGGCGCCCTCCCGAAGGAGGACGCCCGCTCTGCGTCGGAGACGCGCTCGGCCCGAACAGCTCAGCGGCGGTCGGTGTCGACGAAGTCGATCCGGGTGCCGTTGTTGCCGGCCAGCGCGGCGATGACGGTGCGGAACGCGGTCGCGGTGCGCCCGGACCGGCCGATCACCTTGCCGAGGTCGTCGGGGTTGACCCGCACCTCGAGGATGGAGCCGCGGCGGAGCTGCTTGTCACGCACGACCACGTCGTCGGGGTGGTCGACCACTCCTCGCACCAGGTGCTCGAGCGCGTCGGCCAGCACCGTCAGCCCTCCTGCTTGTCGGCGTCGGGACGCTCGATGCTCTCGGGCTTCTCAGCAGCCTCGACGGCAGCGGCCTCGTCCTCGGCGCCCTCAGGGGTCTCGACGCCCGGGGTGCGGGCCTCGAGCTCCTCCAGCGGCGTCTGCTCGTCGGCCTTCTTCTCGGCCTTCTTCTTGGTGGTCACCGCGGCGCCCTTGGGCTCGTTGGCGGCCTCCTTGAGGGCCTCGTTGAAGATCTCGAGCTTGTCGCGCTTGGGCTCCTTGACCTTGAGGGTGCCCTCGGCGCCGTCGATGCCCTTGAACTTCTGCCAGTCGCCGGTGATCTCGAGGATCCGGGCCACGGCCTCGCTCGGCTGCGCGCCGACGCCCAGCCAGTACTGCGCCCGGTCGGAGACGACGTCGATGTACGACGGGTCCTCCTTCGGGTGGTACTTGCCGATCTCCTCGATGACCTTGCCGTCGCGCTTCTTGCGCGAGTCGACGACGACGATGCGGTACTGCGGCACCCGGACCTTGCCCAGGCGCTTCAAACGGATCTTGACGGCCACGTTTGTGGTGTCTCCTCAGACTTTGGTGGTGGGTGAGTCGTGGGCTGCCAGGTGGGGAACCGGGGCCACCGACTCGGGAGGCGCTGCGTCTTCCGGTTGAGAGGGTCCGGGCCACGCAGAACTCAGCGGCCAAGTCTGCCAGACGCCCCGGGACGGGGAGAAATCGCGCCACCGCACTCAGACCGGCGGCCGGCGGGCCGAACAGGTGTGCGAACCACTCGTGACATCCCAGGGGGGGACACACCGATGAACCGCATCCGCCGCACCGCCGCCGCGACCGTCGCCGCGACGGCGCTCGTGCTCGCGCCGACCACCGCCGGCATCGCCGACGCCGCGCCGAAGCACTCGAAGGCCGCCAAGGCCAGCAAGGCCAGCAAGGCCAGCAAGGCGAAGTCCCAGGTCAGGCAGGTGCTCCAGGACATCACGGTCAAGGACCGGGGGCTCGCCCGGATCGCGGTCTCCAGGACCGTGACCCGGCTCAGCGACGACTACGAGGCCGTGCTGGTCGACTCGATCTCGTTCGACCGCGACGACCTGGCCGTCCTGCGCGAGGAGGCGCTCGCCGCCGACAGCAGCTACGACGCCCGCGCGGTCCGTACCGAGATCCGGGCGTTCCGGGTCGAGATCTACACCCAGGCCGCCGGCATCGTCCGCGAGGGCGAGAAGCTCGCCGTCGAGGCCGCCGAGGACGCCGAGGCGCTCGCGCTGGTCGACCTCGCGATCGAGTCCGCGCTCGCGCTGAACAGCCACAGCCCGAAGTCGGACGTGGCGGCTGCCAAGCAGTACCTCGAGGACGCCGAGGCCGAGCTCCTCGACGTCGACGACCCGGTCGACCCGGAGGAGCCGCCGGTCGACTCCGAGGACCCCGTCGAGCCGACCGCCTGACAGGTCCTGACGTGCTGCGGGGTCAGGCCACGAGCCGGCCCCGCAGCACGACGTACGACGGCTCGGCGAGGACCGACAGGTCCTCGACGGGGTTGCGGGGGTAGACCACGAAGTCCGCCGGGTCTCCCTCACCCAGCCCGCCGTTCCAGCCCAGCCAGGCCCGGCCGCGCCACGACGCCGCGCCCAGGACGTAGTCGGCGGGCAGGCCCATCTGGGCCATGGCGAGGATCTCCTCGTGCAGCACGCCGTGCCGGGTCGTGCCGCCGCCGTCGCTGCCGACGTAGAGCTCGACGCCGGCCTCGTAGGCACTCATCAGCACGTCGCGTCGGCGCTGGTGCAGGCTCTCCATCGTCGCCGCGTAGGCGGGGAACTTGTCGCGCCCGGCGTCGGCGAAGCCGGGGAACTTGTCGGTCTGCAGGACGGTCGGCACCAGGGCGACCCGGTTGGCCGCCATCTGCTCGACCTGCGCCTCGGTGAGGCCGGTGCCGTGCTCGATGCAGTCGATCCCCGCGTCGAGCAGCGGCGCGAGCGACTCCTGCCCGAAGCAGTGCGCCGTCACCTTCGCCCCGGCGTCGTGGGCCGCGGCGATGGCGTCGGCGACCGCCCCTGGCGGGAACGAGGGGGCGAGGTCGCCCTCGTCCCGGGAGATCCAGTCGCCGACCAGCTTGACCCAGCCGTCACCGGCGGCGGCCTGCTCAGCGGCCGCGGCGGCCAGCCCGTCGGGCTCCACCTCCTCGGCGTAGTTGCGGAGATAGCGCCGCGTGCGCGCGATGTGCCGGCCGCAGCGGATCAGCCTCGGGAGGTCCGCGCGGTCCTGGACCCACCGGGTGTCGGCCGGGGAGCCGCAGTCGCGCAGCAGGAGCACGCCGTTGTCACGGTCGGCGAGGGCCTGGCGCTCCACCTCGTCGTCCGGCACCGCTCCGCCGTCCTCGAGCCCGAGGTGGTTGTGGGCGTCGACCAGACCGGGCACGATCCAGCCCTCTCCCGCGGTCTCCGACCCGGGCGGGCGGTCGTAGGTGACGCGCCCGTCCACCACGAAGACCTCGCGCGCCTCGCCGTCGGGGAGCACGGAACCGGCGAACCTGAGCGGGGTGATCATGCCGGGGACGTTACCGGCCCGGCGTCAGAGTCGATCGAGCAGCCAGGACGGGCTCAGGGTGGTCGCTCCGACACCCGCCACCCGAGCGTCCAGGGCCCGGTCCGCGGTCACCACGACGACACGGTCGCCCCGCTCCGCGGCGCGACGCGCCTCCGCCACGATGGTGGCGTCGCCGTCCTTGGGAGCGTGCACGGTGCGCACGTGGGCGTCGCGACCGGCCCGCACCCCGCCCTTGGCCTGTCCCTCGAGCACCAGCACGACGACGTCGTGCTCGATGTCGGCCACCAGGAGCTGCTCGTGCAGCCGCCGTGCGGCCCCGGCGCGGTCCTTCCACCAGCCGTCGGGCCGGGCGCCGACGACGTTGGCGCCGTCCACCACGAGGACCGAGGACACGCGTCAGCCGATCACTTCAAGAACTTCGAGAAGTCCTTGGGCAGCTCGAGGTTGGCCGCGGCGGCCTCGTAGTCGATGTCCTCGCCGATGCCGAACGGGTTCGGCCGGGCCTGGGCCGCCTTCTCCTTCTCGGCGGCGGCCTCCTGGGCTGCCTTCGCCGGGTTGCCGGAGCGGCGCGCGCCCTTGCCCTTGCCCTTCTTGGCCTTCTGCTTCGCGCTCGTGCGCTTGCCGCCACCCGGGCCCATGCCCGGCATCCCCGGCATGCCGGGCATCCCGGGCATCCCGCCGCCGCGCGCCATCTGCATCATCATCTTGCGGGCCTCGAAGAACCGGTCGACCAGGCCGTTGACGTCGGCCACCGTGCGCCCGGACCCCTTGGCGATCCGTGCGCGGCGGGACCCGTCGATGATCTTGGGGTTCGCCCGCTCGGCCGGCGTCATCGAGCGGATGATCGCCTCGACCCGGTCGATCTCGCGGTCGTCGAAGTTCTCCAGCTGCTCGCGGACCTGCCCCATGCCCGGCAGCATCTGCAGGATCTTCGACATCGACCCGAGCTTCTTCAGCTGCTGCATCTGGGCGAGGAAGTCGTCGAGGGTGAAGTCACCGCCGGTGAGCTTCTCGGCCGCCTTGAGCGCCTCCTCCTGGTCGAAGGCCTTCTCGGCCTGCTCGATCAGAGTGAGGACGTCGCCCATGTCGAGGATCCGGGAGGCCATCCGGTCGGGGTGGAAGACGTCGAAGTCGGTCATCTTCTCGCCGGACGAGGCGAACATGACCGGCTTGCCGGTGACCTGGCGGATGGACAGCGCCGCACCGCCCCTAGCGTCGCCGTCGAGCTTGGTGAGTACGACGCCGTCGTACCCGACGCCGTCGAGGAACGCCTGCGCCGTGGTGAGCGCGTCCTGGCCGATCATCGCGTCGACGACGAAGAGCACCTCGTCGGGCTGCACCGCGTCACGGATGCCGGCGGCCTGCTGCATCATCTCCGCGTCGACGCCCAGACGGCCCGCGGTGTCGACGATGACCACGTCGTGGAGCTTGCGCCTGGCCTCCTCGACCGAGGCCCGCGCCACCGACACCGGGTCGCCGACGCCGTTGCCCGGCTCGGGCGCGAAGACGGGGACGCCGACCTTCTCCCCGTTGACCTGGAGCTGCTGCACGGCGTTGGGGCGCTGCAGGTCGCAGGCGACCAGCATCGGCGTCTTGCCCTGCTCCTTGAGCCAGAGAGCCAGCTTGGCGGCCAGGGTCGTCTTGCCGGCGCCCTGGAGGCCGGCGAGCATGATGACGGTCGGACCGGACTTGGCGTAGCGGAGTCGACGGGTCTCGCCGCCGAGGATGGTGACCAGCTCGTCGTTGACGATCTTCACGACCTGCTGGGCGGGGTTCAGCGCCTGGCTGACCTCCTCGCTGCGGGCCCGCTCCTTGACGGCGGCGACGAACTCCTTGACGACCGGCAGCGCGACGTCCGCCTCGAGCAGCGCGATCCGGATCTCTCGGGCGGTGGCGTCGATGTCGGCGTCGGAGAGCCGCCCCTTGCCGCGGAGGTTCTTGAAGGTCGCGGTCAGGCGATCGGAGAGAGTGGCGAACAAGAGCGTTGCGTCCTTGCGGGATCGTCGTGCGGGGCAGGTCTCGGACACCCGATCGTAACCGGCAGTCCGGCCGCGACGTGTGTGGAGGGCGCTGCTGAGCAGGTCAGCCTGAGTGGTCGTCCCCGGTGAGCGCGGCGCGGACAGCATGCGCGGCCTGGGCCGCCCGGGTCTCCGACAACGCGCCCGCGGACGCCTCCTGCACGTAGAAGACGTCGACCGCCTGCGGCCCGAGCGTCGAGACGTGCGCGGACCGGACCGTGATGTCCAGCTCCGCCAGCGCTCGGCAGACGAGGAACACCACGCCGAGCCGGTCGCCGGCACGGACCTCGATGACCGTCGCCTGCGCGCTCGCCTCGGGGCGGAGCACGACCGTCGGGGCCAGCTCGCCGCGCGCGGGGGCCCGGGGCGCGAGCCGCACCGCGGGGTCCACCCGGCCGGCGGCGACGCCGTCGAACTGGTCGCGCAGTGCCCCGGCGACGACGTGGTGGTCGGCCACGTCCCACACCGAGACGCCGTACCGTCCCTGCGACCAGGCTCGCGCGGCGCGCACGGGCACCCGCCGGAGCGCGAAGGTCGCTGCCACGTCGGCGAGGAGGCCGACCCGGTCAGGGCACACGGCGGTCACCCGCGCGCCGTCGGCGGCGCGCTCGACGGTGAGCGCCAGCTCGCCGGCCGTCGCGGCCTCCGGGACGTCGACCTGGTCGGTGCCGACGGTCGGGAGGCCGGTCCCCTGCTCCAGCGCGGCCTCCGCCCGCCGGGCGAGGTCGCGGACCAGTCCGGCCCGCCACGACGTCCACGCCTTCGGTGAGGTGGCGCGGGCGTCGGCCTCGGTCAGCGCGGTCAGCAGCGTCAGCGCCTCCGCCGTCCCGATCCGCTCCGTCAGCGCCTCGATGGTCGCGGGGTCGTCGGGGTCACGGGTGGTGGCGACGTCGACCAGCAGGAGGTGCCAGCGCACCAGCAGCGCGACCAGATCGACCTCGTGCTCGCTGAACCCCATCCGGGTGCTGATCTCGCGGGCGATCGGCGCGCCGGCGACGCTGTGCTCGGTCAGCCCGCCCTTGCCGATGTCGTGGAGCAGCGCGGCCACGACGAGCACGTCGGGGCGCGACACCGAGCGGATCAGCGCCGACGCCTCCACGCAGGTCTCGACGAGGTGCCGGTCCACGGTGAAGCGGTGCACCGCCGACGCGTGCGGCAGCAGCCGGACCCGCTCCCACTCCGGCAGGATCCGCTCCAGCGCGCCGGTCTCCTCGAGCGTCTCCCACACCCCGAGGAGCCCCGGACCCGCGGCGAGGAGTCGGACCAGCTGCTGGCGGGCCTCCGCCGGCCAGGGCGACGGGAGCGGCGGACATTCGCGCACCAGGCGGGCCGCGGTGGCCGGCGCCAGCACGACGTCGCGCACGGCGGCCTCGGCCGCGGCGCGAAGCAGCAGGACCGGGTCCTCGCTGGGCCTCGCTCCCCGGTCGAGCACCACCTCGCCGTGGGCCAGGGCCACGCCGGGGGCGAGCGGCTCGAGCTCCGGCCGCCGCGGCTTCGCCGCCGGCGTACGACGCAGCGCGTCGTCGGTCCGCCGCCACGCGAGCCGGGAGAGGTGGGTGAGCCGGCGACCGAGCTCGCGGACGTGGCGCTGGGCGCGGTGCTCGTCGGGCAGGTCGAGCGCCGCTGCGATCGCGGCCCAGTGCTCCGGGCCGACCCGGTCGGTCGCCCGTCCGGTCGTCG
This sequence comes from Nocardioides proteolyticus, assembly GCF_051280635.3. Taxonomy (NCBI): domain Bacteria; kingdom Bacillati; phylum Actinomycetota; class Actinomycetes; order Propionibacteriales; family Nocardioidaceae; genus Nocardioides; species Nocardioides proteolyticus. The sequence continues at coordinate 36,562 of NZ_JBNBPO030000024.1, forward strand.
CGTGCAGGACGTCGCGGACGTCGAGCAGCTGCGTGCGGCACCGGGCGAGGTCGGCCGCCGGCACGTCAACCAGCCACGTGGCGGTGAGGCTCTTGAGGATGGTCGCGTCACGCAGGCCGCCCTCGGCCTCCTTCAGGTCGGGGACCGACAGGTGGGCGAGCTCCCCGACCGCGCGGTGCCGGCTGCGGACGAGCTCGCGCAGCTCCGGCAGCCGCTCGCGCGCCTTCCGCCGCCACTCGGCGAGGACCGTGGTGCGCAGCCGCAGGGTCAGGCCGGGGTCGCCGGCGACGTGGCGCACGTCGAGCAGCCCGGAGGCGACCCGGACGTCGGCGTCGGCCGCGGCGAGCATCTCCGGCAGCGTGCGCACCGAGTGGTCGAGCTTCACGCCCGAGTCCCACAGCGGGTACCAGATCCGACTGCCCAGGTCGGCGAAGAGCGCGGGCTCCACGGACTCGTCGCCGACCAGGACCAGGTCGAGGTCGGAGCACGGCGCCAGGTCTCCCCTGCCGTAGCCGCCGACCGCGACCAGGGCGACCCCGGCGTCGGGGCCGCCGACGTCGTCGTACGCCCTCGCGCAGCGGGCGTCGGCCTGCTCGGTGCGGGCTGCGCGCTGGGCGGCGGTCATCGTCGGGCTACAGGGCCGCGGCGTCCTTGTCGCCCGTGCGGACCCGGATCACCGTCTCGACGGGGCTCACCCAGACCTTGCCGTCGCCGATCCGCCCGGTGTGGGCGGTCTTGGTGATGATGCCGACGACGTCCTCGGTGTCGGCGTCCTCGACCACGATCTCGATCCGGATCTTCGGCACCAGCGCGATGTCGTACTCGGCGCCGCGGTAGACCTCGGTGTGCCCCTTCTGCCGGCCGTAGCCGCTGACCTCGCTGACGGTCATGCCGGTCACCCCGAAGGCCTCGAGCGCCTCGCGGACGTCCTCCCACTTGTGCGGCTTGATGACGGCGGTGACGAGCTTCATGCCCTGCACCCTCGCCGGTGGAGGTTTCCGCGCTCCCCGGCAGTTGTTTCGGGCAGGTAACGGCTTCGCCGCCCCGGTTACGTGTGCGTCACGCGACCGGCGGGCTGCCTGGCTCGGCGGCTCAGTGGCTCGGCGGCTCAGGCGCCGCCGAGGAGCGCGTCGACGAAGGCGCCCGCGTCGAACGGCGCGAGGTCGTCGGGCCCCTCGCCGAGCCCGACCAGCTTGACCGGCACGCCGAGCTGGCGCTGGACGGCGACCACGATGCCGCCCTTGGCCGAGCCGTCGAGCTTGGTGAGCACGATCCCGGTGACGTCCACGACCTCCGAGAACACCTTGGCCTGGATGAGGCCGTTCTGGCCGGTCGTCGCGTCGAGCACCAAAAGCACCTCGGTGACCGGCGCCTGCTTCTCGATCACCCGCTTGACCTTGCCGAGCTCGTCCATCAGGCCCTGCTTGTTCTGGAGCCGCCCGGCCGTGTCGACCACGACGGTGTCGAGGTCGCGCTCGATGCCCTGCTTGACCGCCTCGAAGGCGACGCTGGCCGGGTCACCGCCCTCGGGCCCGCGGACCACCTCGACGCCGACCCGCTCGCCCCAGGTGGCCAGCTGCTCGGTGGCGGCGGCGCGGAAGGTGTCGGCGGCCGCCAGCAGCGCGGTGCGCTCCTCGGCGACGAGGATCCGGGCGAGCTTGCCGACGGTCGTGGTCTTGCCGGTGCCGTTGACCCCGACGACGAGTACGACGCCCGGCGCGTCGCCCTCGCCGCTGATCCGCAGCGCCCGGTCCATCGTCGGGTCCACCAGGTTGACCAGCTCCTCGCGGAGGACCGTGCGCGCGTCGGGCGCGGCGCCGCCCTCCACCCGCATCCGGGTGCGCAGCCGCTCCACGAGCTCCTGGGTGGGTCCCACGCCGATGTCGGCGGCGAGGAGCAGGTCCTCGATCGCCTCCCAGGTGTCCTCGTCGAGCTTGTCGCGGCTCAGCAGGCCGAGCAGGCCGCGGCCGAGAGTGCCGGACCCCGCGAGCCGCTGGCGCAGCCGGACCAGCCGTGAGGCCGGCTTCTCCGGCCGCTCGACGACGGGGGCCTCCGGCTCGGCCGGCGCGACGGGCGCCTCCTCGACCTCGAGCGGCGCGGTGGCGGTCTCCGCAGCCTCCGGCGTCGCCGGCGCGACGACGTCCGCGCGGGCGTCCTCGGGCAGCCGTCGGGGGCGGCGCGTCCGGCTGCCGACGAGCCCGATGACGACGAGCACAGCGACGGCCAGGAGGCCGATGACGAGGTAGAACCACTCCATGGCGTCCATCCAATCAGGCGGCCGGGCGCCTCCGCGGAGCGGTCGTCGTCTCGGGGAGACTGCCCGGCCGGGTGACGCTCAAGGGGTGCGCTGGAGGTCCCGCTCGTGCTCGTCGATCACCGGAGCGGAGCCGACGGCCCGCTGGAGGGCGTCGCCGAGCCAGGGCACGTAGGGCACCTGCATCCCGCGGTGGGGGTAGGCGACGTACACCACGACCAGGCCGGCGACGACCATGCTCGTCAGGACGGCCAGGACGACGAACAGCACGTTTCTCGACTCCTCCGAGTAGGGACCGATCTCGAGCGCCCATCCTGCCCTGCGGAACCCGTGGCCGGTGGCGCCACGCAGGGCCGGTCCGCCGAACGAGGCGGAGATCACACGGCGCGCCGCACCCGCGGCTACAGCAGCGGCTCGACCGCCTGCCGAATCAGCTCGGGCACGGGGGTGACGGGGCGTGCGGGGTCGGTGTTGTCGACGTAGACGTGGACGAACCGGCCCTCGGCGCACGCGGTGGCACCGTCGCCGTCGGGGTCGCCCTGGAAGAGGCCGATCCGGTAGATGATCGAAGACGTCCCGAGCCGCTCGACGGCGAGCCCGAGGTCGATCGGGCGGGGATAGCCGAGCTCGGCGAAGTAGCGGCACGACACCTCGGCGACGACGCCGATCTGCGGCAGCCGGCGGATGTCGGTGCCGGTGGCCTCGGCGAGGTGGGCGTTGACGGCGGTGTCGATCAGGTCGAAGTAGCGGGCGTTGTTGAGGTGCCCATAGACGTCGTCGTCGGACCAGCGCGTCGTCGCGGTGCGCCACACCCGGTAGGAGGAGCGCGCCGGGCGCTCAGCGGCCACTACGCCGACTCCTGCCGCAGCCGCTGGCTGATGACCGCCGACACCCCGTCGCCGCGCATGGTGACGCCGTACAGCGCGTCGCCGACCTCCATCGTGCGCTTCTGGTGGGTGATCACGAGCAGCTGGGAGTTCTCGCGCAGCTCCTCGTAGATCTCCAGCAGGCGGCCGAGGTTGGTGTCGTCGAGGGCGGCCTCCACCTCGTCGAGGATGTAGAACGGCGAGGGCCGGGCCTTGAAGAGCGCCACCAGGAAGGCCACCGCCACGAGCGAGCGCTCCCCGCCGGAGAGCAGGGACAGCCGCTTGACCTTCTTGCCCGGCGGCCGGGCCTCGACCTCGACCCCGGTGGCCAGCATGTCGGAGGGGTCGGTGAGCACGAGACGACCCTCGCCCCCGGGGAACAACCGGGCGAAGGTCTGGTCGAACGCCTTCGTCACGTCGGCGTAGGCCTCGGTGAACACCTGCTCCACCTTGGCGTCGACGTCCTTGACGATGTCGAGCAGGTCCTTGCGGGTGGCCCGGAGGTCCTCCAGCTGCTCGGAGAGGAACTGGTGACGCTCCTCCATCGCGGTGAACTCCTCCAAGGCGAGCGGGTTCACCTTGCCGAGCATCGTCAGCGCGCGCTCGGCCGAGCGCAGCCGCTTCACCTGCTCCTCGCGCACGTAGGGCACGGTGCGCTGCTCGGCCTCGCTCTGGTCCGCCGCCTGGTCGGATGCCTCCACCACGGCCTCTCGCGCACCGTCGTCCTCGGGAGGCGGCTGGTCCCACACCGGCACCGGCTGGTCCGGGCCGTAGTCGGCGACCAGCGCGTCCGCCTCGAGGCCGAGCTCCTCCAGGGCCCGGGTCTCGATCTGCTCGATGCGCATCCGCTGCTGGGCGCGCGCCATCTCGTCGCGGTGGACCGAGCTGACCAGCTCCTCGTGCTCCCGGCCGAGGTCGCGCAGCTGCTGGCGGACGGCGGTCAGCTGCTGCTCGCGGCCGCGGCGGGAGTCCTCGACGGCGCGACGCTGCTCGGTCGCCTGCTCGACCGAGGCCTCCAGGCGGGACAGGACGTAGCCGGCCGCAGCGGCGACGGCCTGGCCGGCACGGCCCTCGCGCAGCAGCCGCTCCCGCCGCTCGGCCGCGCGGGCGCGCGCCTGCCGCTCGGCCTCGGCGGCCTTGCGGATCTGCTCCACGCGCCCGTGCAGCGCACGGCCGCGCTCCTCGGAGGTGCGCAGCGCCAGCCGGGCCTCCATCTCGCCTTGGCGCGCCGCGCGGGTGGCCTCGACGAGCCGCTGCTGCTCGGTGGTGTCGGGCTCCTCCTCGCTGTCCTCCTCGGCGCTGGCCAGCCGCTGCTCGAGCTCGGCCAGTCCGACGAGCGCCTGCTCGCGGGCGGTCTCGGCCTGGCTGATCGCCTCGGCGAGGCGGTCGGCCTCCGCGCGGGCCGCGCGGGCCAGCGACCCGTGCTGGCCGAGCTCCTCGGCGACGGCCGCCAGGGTGGCGTCGGACTCGTGCAGCTTGGCGAGCGCGACGTCGACCCGCTGCCGGGCCTCCGCGCGCTCGTGCTCCAGCCGGGCCAGGTCGAACGAGAGCCGCTCGGACGCCGCGACCGCGTCGGTGAGCGCGGCGGCAGCCTCGTCGACGGCCGCCTGGATCTCGATCAGGCTCTGGGTGTGGCTGGAGCCGCCCGACGCGAAGTGCGCGCCGAGCAGGTCGCCGTCGCGGGTCACGGCCACGACGTCGGGCAGGTCGGCCACCAGGCGTCGCGCGGCGGCGAGGTCGTCGACCACGGCCACCTTGCGGAGCAGCCGGTTGAGCGCCGGGCGCACCTGCCCGGGGCAGTCCACCACGTCGACGGCGTACGACGCCCCGCCGGTCAGGGTCGGCCACTCGCTCGTGCGCTCGGGCTCTCCCCCGCCCAGCAGCAGTCCGGCGCGTCCGAGGTCGTCGCTCTTGAGGTGGTCGATCGCCGCCACGGCCGCGTCGGCGTCGGTGACCGCGACGGCGTCGGCCGCGGCCCCGAGCGCGGCGGCCACCGCCGCCTCGTGGCCCGAGCGCACCGAGACCAGGGCCGCGACGGAGCCGAGCAGGCCCGAGAGCCGGTCGCTAGCCGCCAGCAGCGCGCCGGCGCCGTCCTTGCGGGCGAGGCCGATCTCCAGGGCCTCCTTGCGGGCGGCGAGGCCGGCCTTGTCGCGGTCGGCCTGCTGGGCCTCCTCGCGCACCTTGACGAGCCGCTCCTCGATGTCCTCGAGCGCAGCCACGGCCGCCTCGTGCTCGGCGTCGAGGCCCTCCTCGCCGGCGTCGAGCCCGGCGACCCGGGTCTCCAGGGCGGTGAAGTCGCGCTGCGCGCGCTCGGCGCGGGCCAGCGCGTCGGTGCGGGCCGTCTCGAGCCGCCCGATCTCCTCCTCCGCGGCGGTCGCCCTGGACCTCAGCGTGTTGACCTGCCCGTGCAGCCGGGCCAGACCCTCACGGCGGTCGGCCGCTGCGCGCAGCAGCGCGGCGACCCGGCGCTCCTCGGTGGCGGCGGCCTCCTCGGCGTCGCGCCGGGCCTGGACCGCGGCCTCGAGCGCTGCCTGCTGCTCGGCCACCAGGGCGGCGATCTCCGCCTCCTGGGCGGCGAGCCGCTCGGCCTCTGCGTCGAGCTCGTCGGGGTCGCGGCCCTGCTCCACCTCCGCCTCGGAGACCCCGGCGGCGTTGCGCACGCGCTCCGCGGCGAGGCTCTGGGTGCCGCGGAACCGCTCCCGCAGCGCGTTGAGCGACGACAGCGTCTCCTGGGCGGCTGCGAGGGCCGGCAGGTCCTCGCGGAGAGCGGCCTCCAGGGCCGCCTCCTGCTCCCGGGCCTGCGCGATGGCCGCCTCCACGTGCTCCCTGCGGGCCACCAGCACGCTCTCGTCGGCGAGCTCCTGCTCGAGCGCCTGACGGGCGGTGGCCAGGTCGTCGGCGAGCAGCCGAGCCTTCGCGTCGCGGACGTCGGCCTGCACGGTGGCGGCGCGGCGCGCCACCTCGGCCTGGCGGCCCAGCGGCTTCAGCTGCCGCCGGATCTCGCTCAGCAGGTCGTTGAGCCGGGTGAGGTTGCCCTCGGTGGAGTCGAGCTTGCGGAGCGCCTTCTCCTTGCGCTTGCGGTGCTTGAGGACGCCCGCGGCCTCCTCGATGAAGCCGCGGCGGTCCTCCGGGGTGGCGTGCAGGATCGTGTCGAGCTGGCCCTGCCCGACGATGACGTGCATCTCCCGGCCGATGCCGGAGTCGCTGAGCAGCTCCTGGACGTCGAGCAGCCGGCACGGCGTGCCGTTGATGGCGTACTCCGAGCCGCCGGTGCGGAACATGGTCCGGCTGATGGTGACCTCGGAGTACTCGATCGGCAGCGCGCCGTCGGCGTTGTCGATGGTGAGCACCACCTCCGCGCGACCGAGCGGCGGCCGGCCGGACGTGCCGGCGAAGATGACGTCGTCCATCTTGCCGCCGCGCAGGCTCTTCGCGCTGGCCTCGCCCATCACCCACGCCAGGGCGTCGACCACGTTGGACTTGCCGGAGCCGTTGGGACCGACGATGCAGGTGATCCCCGGCTCGAGCTGCAGGGTCGTCGCGGAGGCGAAGGACTTGAACCCCTTGAGGGTCAGGCTCTTCAAGTACACGCAGGCTCCCTTGCTTCGCTCACACCGGTCGGGTGCCGGGGACGGACGGACGATCCTCTCAGTCGGCTGAGGAGGGTCCGTCGCGGGGGAAGCTCGGCGCCCTCACCCTACCTTCCGGCGGCGACGCCGGTACGACGTCTCCGGCGTGTCACCCGGTCCGGAAACGGCTCGGACCACCGTCGCCTGACGGCGAGGTGGTCCGGAGTTGGTGCACCTGGCGTCGGCCGCGGGCCGGCGTCGCGGAGTCCGCGGTCAGGCGGGCTGCATCTCCTGCGCGTCGTCGGCGAGGATCTCGGCAGCCCGGGCGGCCATCAGCTTGTCGTTCTCCTCCGAGAGGCGGAGGACGAGGGACTCCAGCTCGGCGACCCGGTTGCGCAGCCGTGCGTTCTCGACGGCGAGGCGGGGGTCGCGGAGGTCGCTGTTCAGGTGCCCGATCAGCGCCTTGGCCATGAAGTTGAGCCTTCCGGTTCAGAGGGGGTGTCGGCCCGGGACGGGCCGTCTACAAGAGTCCCACTTCGGCGCGCGTGGGTCAAACCACGCGGCGCCTGCGCGGCACCGGCTGGCACCGTGGACAGAAGTACGACGACCGGTTCATGAAGGCGACCCGCCGGATCGGCGTGCCGCACCGGTCGCAGGGCTCGTCGGCGCGGCCGTAGGCGTGCAGCGAGCGGTCGAAGTAGCCCGACTCGCCGTTGACGTTGACGTAGAGGGCGTCGAAGGAGGTGCCGCCCTGGGCCAGCGCCTCGAGCATCACCTCGCGGACGTGCCCGAGCAGCTCGACGGCCTGCTTGCGGGTCAACCGGTCCCCCGGACGGTCGCCGTGGAGTCCCGCCCGCCACAGCGCCTCGTCGGCGTAGATGTTGCCGACCCCGGAGATCAGCCCCTGGTCGAGCAGCAGCCTCTTCACACCGGAGGTACGGCGCCGCAGCCGGGTCACGAACGCGGCGTCGTCGAAGAGCGGGTCGAGCGGGTCGCGGGCGATGTGGGCGATCTCGGGCGGCAGCTCGGCGCCGCCGACCGAGACGGAGAGCCCGCCGAACATGCGCTGGTCGACGAAGCGGAGCTCGCGTGGCCGGTCGAGGCCGAACCGGACCCGCAGGTGTCGCTCGGGCGGCGCGTCGGCGGCCTGGACCAGCATCTGTCCGCTCATCCCGAGGTGGGCGAGGATCGCGTTCTGGTCGTCGAGCGGCAGCCAGAGGTACTTGCCGCGACGGCGCGCGGCGAGGATCCGCCGCCCGGTCAGCGCGGCGGTGAAGTCAGCTGCGCCGCCGGGGTGGCGGCGTACGGGGCGGTCGTGGAGGACGTCGACGGAGGCGATCGTGGCGCCGGCCACGTGGCGCTCGAGGCCGGCACGGACGACCTCGACCTCGGGCAGCTCGGGCATGGCGGTGTCCGGTCCAGGTCCCGCGTCAGGTCCGGCTCAGTCGCCCGAAGGCACGGCCTGGCCGTCGAGGCCGACGCCCAGGTCGGCGGCGATCTCGCCGTAGGCGGTCTCGGCGGCGCCCTGCTCGGCCTCCTTCTTGGAGCGGCCGGTGCCGTTGCCGTAGAGCTTCTCCCCCACCCGCACCTGGGCGGTGAAGGTCTTCATGTGGTCGGGGCCGTCGTCCTCGATGACGTACTCCGGGACGCCCAGCGAGCGCTCGGCGGCGAGCTCCTGCAGCGACGTCTTCCAGTCCAGGCCCGCGCCCATCGCGGACGCCGCCTCGATCAGCGGGTCGAAGAGCCGGTGCACGACCTCGGAGGAGACGGTGATGCCGCCACCGCTGAGGTGGACGGCGCCGATCACGGCCTCGACGGTGTCGGAGAGGATCGAGGCCTTGTCGCGGCCTCCGGTCGCCTCTTCGCCGCGGCCCAGCTTGATGTGCTGGCCGAGCCCGATCTCGCGGGCGACGCCGGCCAGCGCGCGGGCGTTGACCACGGCGGCCCGCAGCTTGGCGAGCCGGCCCTCGGAGAGGTCAGGGTGCTTGCGGTAGAGGGTCTCGGTCACCACCACGCCGAGCACCGCGTCGCCGAGGAACTCCAGCCGCTCGTTGGTCGGCAGTCCACCGTTCTCGTACGCGTAGGAGCGGTGCGTGAGGGCGCGGTCGAGCAGCTCGGGGTCCAGCTCCGGGTCCCCGAGCGCTCGCCGCAGCTCGTCGTAGGCGGTGATGCCGCTGGCCCTGTCAGGCGGTGCGGCGGTCAGAGCACCTGGCGGCGGTCCGAGCGCGCGCCGTACTGGCCGCAGGTGCCGCAGGCACGGTGCGGGAGGTGCTTGGCACCGCAGGCGGGGTTGGCGCAGGTCACCAGCTGCGGGGCGACGGCCTTCCACTGCGAGCGACGGTGCCGCGTGTTGCTGCGCGACATCTTCCGCTTCGGAACAGCCACTGTCTTCTCCTTGCTCGTACGGAAACCGCTGAGGGTCTAACGCTCTTCGTCCTGCTCGAGCTGCGCCAGCTTCGCCCAGCGGGGGTCGATCGCAGCCTCGTGCTGATGGCCGGGGTCGTCCTTCAGCCGTGCACCGCACTCGGCGCACAACCCCGGACAGTCGTCCTCGCACAGCGGCTGGAACGGCAGTGCGAGCACCACCGCGTCCCGCAGCAGCGGCTCCAGGTCGAGCAGGTCGTCCTGGAGCATGCTGACCTCGTCGTCCTCCTCGGCTCCCTCGGAGTCACGGATGTCGTCGTAGACGAACAGCTCCTGGAACGTCACCTCGACGTCGTCGCGGATCGGCTCCAGGCACCGCACGCACTCGCCCTCGAGCCCGGCCTTCGCCGTCCCGGTGACGAGCACGCCTTCCATGACCGCCTCCAGGCGCAGGTCGAGCTCGACCGGCGCGCCCTCGGGGACGGAGAGGACTTCGATGCCCAGATCTGCCGGAGCCGGCACTGTCAGCGGCACCTGACGCTGGGACCCCGGGCGGCGGCCGAGCTCGCGGGTGTCGAGCACGAGCGGCGCTCTCGGGTCCAGGTCGAACAGGTGATCACTTCCAGGTCCGGGCACAACAGATCGGATCAATCGTAGTGGCGGCGCCGACCGGCGGCAAAACGCGGTGCGTCAGCGGCCGAGCCGGGCGCTGAGCCGGTCCTGCACGGCCGGGGGCACGAACGCCGACACGTCACCACCGAGCGACGCGACCTCCTTGACCAGGCTCGACGAGACGTAGCCCAGCGAGGCCGTCGTCGGGATGAAGATCGTCTCCACACCGGTGAGGTGGGCGTTCATCTGCGCCATCGGCAGCTCGTACTCGTAGTCGTTGCCGCCGCGCAGGCCCTTCACGATCGCCGCTGCGCCGATCTCGCGGCAGAAGTCGACGATGAGCCCGGTGAAGCCCATCACCGTCACGTTGGGCAGGTCGGCGCAGGCCTCGCGCAGCATCTCCAGCCGCTCCTCGGGCTGGAACAGCCGCGACTTCGACGGGTTGGTGCCGGTCGCCACCACGAGCTCGTCGAAGAGACCCGCCGCCCGCCGGAAGATGTCGAGGTGGCCGTGAGTGACCGGGTCGAAGGAGCCGGGGCACACCGCGCGCGTCATGGCGCCACCGTAGTGGTCGCGAACCACAGGGTGGTCTCCCCGTACTTCTTCTGGCGGCGCTTCCCGGGCAGCGGCTCGATCTCCGCGGGCCATCTCGGCTCGGGGCTGCGCGAGGACCGCTCCACCACCACCAGCGCGTCCGCGGCGAGCCACCCGCCGGCGGCCAGGAGCGCGAGGTCGCCGGAGAGCGTCGCGTCGGGCAGGGGGTACGGCGGGTCCGCGAAGACCACGTCGTACGGCGCCGCGGGCGGCTCGGCGAGCACGACGGACACCGCGCGCGAGTGCACCACGGCCACGTCGCAGCCGATCTCGCGCGCGTTGGCGCGCACCAGGTCGGCGGTGCGCCGGTCGGACTCCACAAGGGTGACCGCCTCGGCTCCGCGCGACCACGCCTCGAGCCCGATGGCGCCCGAGCCGGCGTACAGGTCGAGGAACCGCAGCCCCTGCAGCGACCCCGCCCACGACTCGATGGCCGAGAACAGCGCCTCCCGCACCCGGTCGCTCGTGGGGCGGGTCGCGCCGCCCTTCGGCGTGGCCAGGCGGCGGCCCCCGGCCCGGCCGGCGATGATCCGGGTCATCAGCTCTTGTCCACGAAGTCGGCCTGCTGTGACCGCTCCAGGTCGGCGACGGCAGCGGCGAGGTCGGGGGTCTGGGCCAGCGCCGGGTCGGCGTCGAGCAGCGACTCGGCGGCCTGACGCGCAGCGACGATGGTGTCCTCGTCACGGAGCACGCGGAGGTTCTCGAGGCTCGAGCGCCGGCCGGCCTGCGAGGCGCCGAGCACGTCGCCCTCGCGCCGCTGCTCGAGGTCGACCCGGCTGAGCACGAACCCGTCGGTGGTCGAGGCCACCGCGTCCAGCCGCTCGCGCGCGGGCGTGCCCGGGACGGTCTGGGTGACGAGCAGGCACAGACCGGGGTGGCCGCCGCGGCCGACCCGGCCGCGCAGCTGGTGGAGCTGGGAGATGCCGAAGCGGTCGGCGTCGAGGATCACCATCGTGGTCGCGTTGCCGACGTCGACGCCGACCTCGATCACGGTCGTCGAGACCAGCACGTCGAGGTCGCCGGCGGCGAAGGCCCGCATGGTGGCGTCCTTCTCGTCGGCGGGGAGCCGGCCGTGGAGCCGGCCGAGCCGCAGGCCGGCGAGCGCGCCTGAGCCGAGGCGCTCGACCACCTCCTCCACCGCGGCAGCGGGCGGCAACGGCGCCGACGCGAGAATGTCGATGGCGGCCGGGCCGAGGTCCGGCCCGACGTCCCGGACGTCGATGCCGAGGTCGTCGGGGTCCCGGTCGGCCGGCAGGTCGACCAGCTCCACCTGCCCGGCTTCAGTCTCGTCGCCGGCGATCCGCGGACAGACGACGTAGACCTGGTGGCCCTTGCCGACCTCCTCGCGGACCCGCTCCCACACGCGGCCGAGCCAGGAGGGCTGTTCGGCGAGGGGCACGACGTTGGTCTGGATGGGCGCGCGGCCGGCCGGAAGCTCGGTGAGCGTCGACGTCTCGAGGTCGCCGAAGACGGTCATCGCGACCGTGCGCGGGATCGGCGTCGCGGTCATCACCAGCAGGTGGGGCGGGATCACCGCCTTGTCGGTGAGGGCCGCGCGCTGCTCGACCCCGAACCGGTGCTGCTCGTCGACCACCACCAGCCCCAGGTCGGCGAAGAAGACGTGCTCCTGGAGCAGGGCGTGGGTGCCGATCACGATGCCCGCCTCGCCGCTGGCGATGCGGGACATCGGCTCGGTGCGCTGGCCCTTGGTCATCGAGCCGGTGAGCAGCTCGACGCGCGTGCCGGCGCCCGACCCGAAGATGGTGCCGCCCATCGCGAGCTCACCGAGCATCGTCACGATCGAGCGGTAGTGCTGCTGGGCCAGCACCTCGGTGGGCGCCAGCAGCGCAGCCTGGCCACCCGAGTCGACCACCCGCAGCATCGCGCGCAGGGCGACCAGCGTCTTGCCGGAGCCGACCTCACCCTGGAGCAGGCGGTTCATCGGGTGCGGCTGGGCGAGGTCCTCCTCGATCTGCGCACCGATCTGCCGCTGGCCCGCCGTGAGCGCGAAGGGCAGCCGGTCGTCGAAGGCCTTGAGCAGGGCGCCGTCACCCCCGGTGCGGATGGTCGCACCGAGCTCGCGGATCGCACGGCGCCGCCTCCCGAGGACGAGCTGGGTGACCAGCGCCTCCTCGAAGCGGAACCGCTGGTGCGCACGGGCGACCTGCTCGCGCGACTCGGGCTGGTGCACCCACTCGTACGCCCGGTCGACGTCGAGGACGTCGTACTCCTCGCGCACGGCGGGCGGCAGCACCTCGGGGATCTCCTCCACCACCACGCGGGCGAACCGCACCGCGCGGGCGACGTCCCAGGACTGGACGCCCTTGGTGAGGGGGTAGATCGGGTAGAGCGCTCCGGGCTCGACGACGTCCTCGGTCAGCCCGCCCTCCGGACCCTCGCTGTCACCCATCCCGAAGATCGTCAGCTGCGGGTTGACCAGCTGCCACTGGTCACGGAACCGGTCGGCCTTGCCGAGAAACACCCCCCGGTTGCCGACGGCCAGCCGGGCGGCCTGCCACGAGGCCATCCTCTGGTTGCGCGCGAAGAACGTCATCTTGAGGGGCGGCCCGTCGGTGCGGAGCATCGCTTCCACGCGGAAGGCGGGACGGCCGGTGCGGCGGTCCTTGTAGGTGTGGGTGCGGCAGTCGGTGATCTCGCCGACCACCACGAGCATCTGACCCACGCGCAGGTCGGAGACCTTCGTCAGCGACCCCGTCTCGAGGTAGCGGCGCGGGAAGTGGCGCAGGAGGTCACCGACGGTGCGGATGCCCAGCCCGGAGACGAACTTGTTGCGCTTGGCCGGGCTGGTCGCGCCCAGGACGGTCGTCACGGACGAGTCGAGGGTGATCGCCACAGGCCACCTCCTCCGGACGGACGGGTCACTCGACGGACATCAGGAGCGGGTAGCGCTCCTGGCCACCGTCGTACACCACGACGTCGACATGGGGGTGGTGCCGCTCCACCCAGGCGCTCGCGCGACCGGCCAGCTCGTCCCCGTCCGCGCCGCGCACCAGGGTCACCAGCTCGCCACCGGCCGCGAGCAGCCGGTCGAGCACGATCTCGCAGACGGCACCCAGGTCGTCGCCGACCACCGCGAAGTCGCCGGCCACGACGCCCAGCGCGTCACCGGGCTCGCACGGCCCGGCGGTGGTCATCGCCTGGCGGGCCGCCACCGTGACGGCGCCGTGGCGCACGTGACGCGCGGTCGCGGTCATCTCGGTGACGTCGTGGTCGAAGGACCGCCCGGGCTCGTGCACCGCGAGCGCGGCCAGCCCCTGCACCTGGGTCTGGGTCGGGATCACCGCGACCCGCAGCCCGTGGGCGGCGTGGTCGACCTCGGCGGTGCTGGCCGCCGCCAGCGCCGCGCGCACCGAGTGCTCGTCGTTGGGCAGGACGACGACCTCCCGGCCGCCGCACCCGGTGATCGCCTCGAGCAGCTGGCCGGTGGACGGCCGGCGACCCGGGCCGCCGTCGACGACCACCGCTCCGGCCTGCGAGAAGAGCTCCGCCAGCCCGGGACCCGCGGCGACCGCGACCACGCGGCGACCCGCGAGGGTCCGCTGCTGGCTCGCGGCGGCCGCCTGCTCGGCGAAGTGGGTGACCCGGATCCGGTGCGGGCGGCCGATCTCCAGCCCCGCCTCGATGGCGGCCCCGACGTCGTCGGTGTGCACGTGCACGTTCCACAGCGCGTCGCCGCCGACGACCACCACCGAGTCGCCGAGCCCGCCGAGCCGGTCGCGCAGCGCCGGGACCGAGCGGTCGTCGGCGTCCAGGAGGTACATCACCTCGTAGGCGGGGCCGTCGGCGCACAGGTCGCCGGTCGTCGCCGCCTGCGGCACCGGGATCGCGTGGCTCCCCAGCGGCGCGGTCACCGGCATCGGCCGGCGGCCGGTCAGCACGGTCTCCGCGGCGTCGAGGACCACCGACAGGCCGCGGCCCCCGGCGTCGACCACGCCCGCCTGGGCCAGCACGTCGAGCTGCTCGGGCGTGCGGGCCAGCGCCTCCCGCGCGGCCGCCGCGGCGCCGGCCAGGACGTGGCTGCTGCGATTCGCGGGGTCCTTCGCCAGGTCGGCCGCCGCGTCCGCCGCGGCGCGGAGCACGGTGAGCATGGTGCCCTCCACCGGCTCCCCCACCGCCGCGTACGCCGCGTCCGCGGCCGAGCGGAGGGCGTCGGCGAAGACCTCGGCGTTGCGCTCGGTGGCCGACGACGACGCCAGCCGGCGGGCGACCGCGCCGAGCATCTCGCTGAGGATCACCCCCGAGTTGCCGCGGGCCCCGAGCAGCGCCCCGCGGGAGAGCGCGGCGAGCGGCCCCGCCAGGTCGTCGCCGGGCGCCTCGGCCAGCGACTCCCGGATCGCGTCGCGGGCGGCGACCACCGTCAGGTACATGTTGGTGCCGGTGTCGCCGTCCGGCACCGGGTAGACGTTGAGCGCGTCGACCTCCTCGCGCGCCCGGGCCAGGGCGTCGACGGCGATGTCGACGAACCGGAGCACGCCCTCGAGCGCGATGCCGCGCCCCGCGACCGCCGCCGGGCCCGGCGGCTGCTCCATCCCGTGCTCCATCCGGGTCACCCTATTGCGTCGGTGCGAGCGGCCGGCGATTTCGGTCCGGGACGCGCGCTCGGCTATTCTCTTCCGGTTGCCCGGAGCACCCTGTGCGCCGGTGCCCGACCAGACTTTGAAGCAACCGCAATCTCCTAGGAGTCACCCATGGCCGCCGTGTGCGACATCTGCGACAAGAAGCCGGCGTTCGGCAACAACCGGCCGTGGTCGCGCAAGATCACGAAGCGTCGCTTCAACCCCAACATCCAGCGCGTCCGCGCTGTCGTGAACGGCACCCCGAAGCGCCTCAACGTGTGCACCGGCTGCCTGAAGGCCGGCAAGGTCACCCGCTGACCCGCTGACCCGCTGAGCCGAGCGAAGGGCCGCCATCCTCCGGGATGGCGGCCTTCGACGTTTTGCTGCCTGGCCGGGCTCAGAAGTGCGACCAGCCGGCCGGGCCGTCCCAGGCCTGGCCGTCGACGGTGACCAGCGGCCCGTCGCCCGCGGGCCCGACGGTCCCGACGCGCGTCCACCCGTCCGGCAGCTCACCACCGGGCGGGAAGGTCGCGAGCAGGGCGTGGTCGTCGCCGCCGCCCAGGACGAACTGGAGCGGGTCCGCGCCGATCGCCGCGCCGACCGCGACCAGCGGCTCGGGCACCTCGAACGACGACGTGTCGACGTCGATGCTGACGCCCGAGGACTCCGCGAGGTGGCGGGCCTCGGCGACCAGGCCGTCCGAGACGTCGATCATCGAGGTGGCGCCCGCCTCCGCGGCCGCCGGCCCGGCGTCGTACGGCGGCTCCGGGCGGCGGTAGGCCTCGACGAGCACGCGGGGCGAGCGGAACCCGCGGCCGAGCACGGCCAGCCCGCCCGCGGCCCAGCCCTGACGGCCGCACAGCGCGAGGACGTCGCCCGGCTCGGCGCCCGAGCGCAGCACCGGCGCGACCGTGCACGCGCCGATCACGGTGACCGAGACGACCACCTGGTCGGCGCGGCTCAGGTCGCCGCCGACGAGGCCGGCGCCGACCGCGGCGCACTCCTCGGCGAAGCCGCGGGTGAAGTCCAGGGCCCACTGCGCCGGGAGGTCGCCGGGCGCGGCCAGGCCGACCGTCAGCCACTGCGCGCGCCCGCCCATCGCGTTGATGTCGGAGAGGTTCTGCGCGGCGGCCCGGTGGCCCACGTCGGCGGCCTCCGCCCAGTCGCGCCGGAAGTGCCGGCCCTCGACCATCACGTCGGTCGACACGACGACGTGCCCCTTGCGGACGCGGAGCACGGCGGCGTCGTCGCCGGGTCCCACCAGCACGTCCCGGCCGGGCGCCGTGCGGGCGACCAGGCCGCCGATCTCGCCGATCAGTCCGAACTCACCGAGATCGGACACCGTCGCGTCCGGGTCGATTGCGCCAGCCATGGCTCCATCCCACCAGAGCCACCGCTCGCCGGTTCTGCTGGCACGCCCGGTCGCGGTAGGTTGTGGCGATCGGTTTCACAGTCTCGACGGGAGCTCGACCCATGGTGGTGCAGGCCTACATCCTCATCCAGACCGACGTCGGAAAGGCTGCGGAGGTCGCCCGCGAGGTCGGCCAGATCAAGGGCGTCACGCTCGCCGAGGACGTCACCGGACCCTACGACGTGATCGTCCGCGCGGAGGCGCGCAACGTCGACGAGCTGGGCAAGCTCGTCGTCTCGAAGGTCCAGAACCTCGACGGCATCACCAGGACCCTCACCTGCCCCGTCGTCCACATCTGACGGTGCGAGGCGCCGGGCGCGCTCGGTCCGCCGCGCTGCTGGCTGTCCCGGTGCTCGCGGCCGCCGCGCTGCTCACCTCCTGCGGCGGACCCGTCGAGGTCGAGGTGCCCGAGCTCTCCGGCGACGAGCGGGCCGCCTGCGAGGACTTCGCGGCCGACCTGCCCGACACGCTCGCGGAGCAGGAGCGGGTCGAGATCGAGCCCGCCGACGCACCAGCGGCGGCCTACGGGGACCCGGCGATCGTCGTCCGCTGCGGCGTCGCCGAGCCGGCCGGGTTCGACCTCACCGCCTCCTGCGAGATCGCCAACGGCGTGGGGTGGTACCTGCCCGACGAGCAGTACGACGACCCCTCGCTCGACCAGACGCTGACCGCGGCGGGCTACCGGCCGCGCGTGGAGATCCGCGTGCCCGGCGAGCTCCGGCCCAACGCCGGCGCCGCGGCGATGGCCGCGCTCGCCGCGGCGGTCAAGGAGCACCTCACGCTCGTCGACGAGTGCGACTAGCGGGCAGCAGGAAGCGGCCGGGCTAGCGGAGGCCGGTGTCGCGCTGCAGGGCGAGCGTGAGCAGGCGGTCGACGAGCTCGCCGTACTCCAGGCCGGTCGCCGCCCACATCCGCGGGAACATCGACAGCGGCGTGAACCCCGGCATGGTGTTGAGCTCGTTGACCACGAGCGACCCGTCGGGCATGTAGAAGAAGTCGACCCGGGCGAGGCCCTCGCAGCCGGTCGCACGGAACGCAGCCGCCGCCACGTCCTGCATCCGCAGCACGACCTCCTCGTCGAGGTGCGCCGGAACGTCGAGCTGGGTCGCCTCCTCGGGGAGGTACTTGGCCTCGAAGTCGTAGAACTCGTGGTCACCGGTGATCCGGATCTCCGCCGGCACGCTGACGTCGAGGGTCCCGTCGACGTCCTCGAGCACGCCGCACTCGAGCTCGCGCGCGCCCTCCGCAGACACCTCGATCAGGACCTTCGGGTCGTGCACGAGGGCCCCGTCGATCGCGGCGGCGAGCTCGTCGTGCCCGTGCACCTTGGCGATGCCGATGCTCGACCCGCCCCGCGCCGGCTTGACGAACAGCGGATAGCCCAGCTGCTCGCAGCGCAGGTGCACGGCCGCCGCCTGGTCCGCCCACTCGCGCGCCGTCGTGGTCGTGCCGGGCATGACCGGCAGGCCCGCGGCCTGCAGGACGATCTTCATGTAGGCCTTGTCCATGCACACCGCCGACGCGAGCACGCCCGACCCGACGTAGCGCACGTCGGACATCTCGAGCAGGCCCTGGATGGTGCCGTCCTCGCCCCAGGGCCCGTGCAGCAGCGGGAAGACGACGTCGACGTCGCCCAGCTCGCGCGGCGGGGCGGACGCCTCGCTGACGAGGAGCCCGGCGCCGCCTGCCGTGCGCGTCAGCGTGACCGGGGCGCGGTCGGGGTCGACCGCCGGCAGCTCGCCCGCACCGGTGATCCGGTGGCGGGCGGGGTCGTCGGCCTCCAGCACCCAGCGGCCATCGGGGGCGATGCCGACCGGCACGACGTCGTACTTGTCGCGGTCGATGGCCTGCAGCACGCTGCCGGCGGTGACGCAGGAGATGGCGTGCTCGGTGGAGCGCCCGCCGAAGACGACTGCGACGCGGATCCGACGTCCGGTGGGAGAGCTCATCGCCGCCGACCCTACCGTTGGAGCATGCCCGGACCAGCCAGCGACCCGACCCACCGACCCGAGGCCGGAGCGAGCTCCGCGCTGCGTCCCGCGACGATCGCGGTGACCGCAGGGCGCCCGCCGCACGAGGCCGACCAGCCGCTGAACGCGCCGATCACCATGGCGTCGACGTACGTCGCGACGGGTGAGCTGGAGTACGGCCGCTACGGCAATCCCACGTGGTCGGCCTTCGAGGAGGCGCTCGGCGCGCTGGAGGGCGGCCGCGCCCTCGCGTTCTCCTCGGGCATGGCGGCCGTCACGACGCTGCTGGACCTCGTCGGCCACGGTGGCTCGGTGGTCGCGCCGCGGCACTCCTACAGCGGCACGATCATGGCGCTCGCGGACGCAGAGGCGCGCGGCCGGCTGCGGGCGACCCTGGTCGACATCGCCGACACCGATGCCGTCGTGCAGGCGATGCGCGACGACGAGGACTGCGCCCTGCTGTGGATCGAGTCGCCGACCAATCCCGCGCTCGAGGTCGCCGACATCGCGGCACTCGCCGCCGCGGCGCGCGAGCTCGGCATCCGCGTCGTGGTCGACAACACCTTCGCCACTCCCCTGCTGCAGCAGCCGCTCGCGCAGGGCGCCGACATCGTGGTGCACTCGGCCACCAAGTTCATCGCCGGCCACAGCGACGTGGTGATGGGCGCGCTGGTCGTGGCCCCGGACGCCGGGGACGAGGTCTTCGACGCGGTGAAGGCCCGTCGCGACCTGGCCGGTGCCGTTCCCGGACCGTTCGAGACCTGGCTCGCGCTGCGCGGACTGCGGACCCTGCACGTCCGGCTCGACCGCGCCGAGGCGAACGCCGGCGAGATCGCCCGCCGGCTCCGTGAGCACCCGGCCGTCGAGGAGGTCCGCTACCCCGGCTTCGGGGCGATGGTCGCCGCGGTGGTGGCGGGTGGCGCCGACCCGGCTGACCTGCTGGTGCGCGGCACCTCGCTGTGGGTGCACGCGACGTCGCTGGGCGGGGTCGAGTCCACCTTCGAGCGGCGCCGCCGTTGGAAGGTCGAGGCGCCCACCATCCCCGAGGGCCTGGTCCGCCTGTCGGTCGGCATCGAGGACGTCGAGGACCTCTGGGCCGACCTGGCGCAGGCGCTCGACCGGCTCGGCGGCTGAGCACCCCGCCGAGCGCTCAGCCGATCTCCGGCTTGGGCACGCGCGCGATGAACGACTCCATCATCTGCGCCGTGGTCATCCGGCCCTGCACGACCTCGTCCACGCTGTCGACGATCGGTGCCTCGACGCCGTTCTTGGCAGCGAGCGCGCGCAGCGACGAGCAGGACTTGGCGCCCTCGGCGACCTGGCGGGTGGACGCGTAGATCTCCTCGACCGTCATGCCTTGGCCCAGCCTCTCGCCGAAGGTGCGGTTGCGCGAGAGCGGCGAGGAGCAGGTGGCGACGAGGTCGCCGAGGCCGGCGAGGCCCATGAGCGTGAGCGGGTTGGCGCCGAGCCGCATGGCGAGGCGGGCCGTCTCCGCCAGGCCCCGCGTGATCAGCGACGCGGTGGTGTTGTCGCCGAAGCCCAGGCCCACGGCCATCCCGACGCAGAGCGCCACCACGTTCTTGTAGGCGCCGCCGAGCTCGCAGCCGAGGACGTCGATGCTCGTGTAGGGCCGGAAGGCCGGGGAGTGCACGCGCTTCTGCAGCAGCGTCGCGACGTCGTCGTCGGCGCACGCGACCACCGATGCGGCGGGCTCCCGTCGCGCGATCTCGCGGGCCAGGTTGGGGCCGCTGACCACCGCGATCCGGTCGGACCGGATGTCGCCGACCTCCTCGATCACCTCCGACATCCGCTTCAGCGTTCCGAGCTCGACGCCCTTCATCAAGGACACGAAGACCACATCGGGCTGCACGAAGGGCAGGAACGTCGGCAGGTTGTCGCGCAGCGACTGCGACGGCACCGCGAGCACGACGACGTCCGCTCCGTCGAGTGCCTGCTCGGGATCCGGCGTCGAGGTGATCGTGCGCGGCAGCTCGATCCCCGGGAGGTAGTCGGTGTTCTCGTGGGTGTCGTTGATCGCGGACGCGACCTCCTCGCGACGGGCCCAGATCGAGACGTCGTTGCCCGCGTCGGCGAGCACGATGGAGAACGCCGTCCCCCACGAACCCGCGCCCAGCACCGCGACCTTGTTGCCCACCGGCTCGCTCACGTGGCCTTCTTCTTCCTCTTGAACCGATCGCCCTGCCTTGCCATGTCGTAGCGCTCCGGCGGAGCCGGCTCGCCCCGGATCAGCTCCAGCTCGTGGGTGATCGCAGCCATGATCCGCTCGCTCGCCCGGTTGACCACCGCCTGGGTCCGGGGCAGGGCACGGAGGTCGTCGAGCTCGACCGGCGGGCCGACCCGCATCACGATCCTGCGTCGCGGCACGACGTGCGGCTTCTTCGTGTACGGCGGCAGCAGCTCGTGGGCCCCCCACTGACCGACCGGGATCACCGGACACCCCGTCTCCAGCGCGATCCGCGCAGCCCCGGACTTGCCCTTCATCGGCCACAGGTCCGGGTCGCGGGTGATCGTCGCCTCGGGATAGATCACCACGCACTTGCCCTGCCGGACAGCAGCAACCGCCGCGGCGTAGGCGCCCACGGCATCACGGGTGTCGCGCTTGACGGGGATCTGGCCGGCGCCGCGGAGGAAGAGGCCGAGCGCCCGGTTGTCGAACAGGCCCGACTTGGCGAGATAGCGCGGCAGCCGCCCGTGGTCGTAGACGAGGTGCGCGGCGGTGAGCGGGTCGATGTGGGAGATGTGGTTGAGCACGATGAGGTAGCCGCCCGTCTCGGGCAGGTGCTCGCCGCCGATCCACTCGCGCCGGGTCGTCGCGAGGAGCAGGGGCTTGATGATGGGGACCGCGATGTCGAAGGCCCAGCCCCTCTTCTCCTGCAGCTTGCGCACCGTCACGAGGATGCAGGCTACCCGGCAGTGACCCCGGCCACTCCGCGGGCGCGCGAGGTCGCCCGCCGGGGCGTGACGCCGCTCCGCGTGGTGGCCTGGGAGGATGAGCGGGTGGTCTCGCGTCCGGGCGGTTTCGTCGTCCTGCTGCCGGTGAAGTCACCGGGCACCGCCAAGTCGCGGCTCTCCGCGGTCGCCGTCGACCAGCGCACGATGCTGGCGGGAGCGTTCGCCCGCGACGCCGTCGCTGCCTGCCTGGCGTCCGACGCCGTCGCCCGCGTGCTGGTGGTCAGCGACGACGCTGCGTTCGCGCGCCGGCTCGCCGCGCTCGGGGCCGACACCTGCGCCGACGCCGGCGGTGGGCTGAACGCCGCTCTGCGCCAGGGCGCCGACGCGGCCCGCGTTGGCTCCCCGCAGCTGCAGCCGGTCGCGCTGTGCGCCGACCTCCCCGCCGTACGACCGGAGGAGCTCACGCAGGCCCTCAGCGCCGCGGCGAGCTCGGTGACGCCGTGCTTCGTGGCGGACGCGGACGGCACCGGCACCACCCTCTACACCGCGACGTACGACGCCTTCGAGCCGCGCTTCGGACCGGACTCCGCCGCTGCCCACGCCGCCGGCGGCGCCGTGGCCCTGGCGGGAGAGATGCCCGGGCTGCGGCGCGATGTCGACGACCTGGGCTCGCTCGCCGAGGCCGCCGACCTCGGCGTGGGCCCGGCCACCGCCGCGGTGCTGGCCGCGATGCGGCTGCCCCGCTGAGAAGCGCGAAGACCGATCGGGCCGCCCTCCCGGAGGAGGGCGGCCCGAGTCGCTGTCCGGTCGGTCGGCCTCAGGCCTTCTTCGCGGTCTTCTTGGCCGGAGCCTTCTTGGCGGTCGACGCCTTCTTGGCGGGAGCCGACTTCTTCGCGGTGGACGCCTTCTTGGCCGGAGCCTTCTTGGCCGGCGCCGACTTCTTGGCGGTGGACGCCTTCTTCGCGGGCGCCGACTTCTTGGCGGTGGTGGTCTTGGCCGGAGACTTCTTCGCCGGCGTCGACTTCTTGGCCGGTGCGGCCTTCTTGGTCGCAGTGCTCGACTTCTTCGCCGGGACCGACTTCTTCGCGGCGGCAGCGGCCTTCTTCACCGGAGCCGCGGCCTTCTTCGCTGCGGCGCTCGAGGCGGCGGCCGCCTTCTTCGCGGGCTTCGGCAGCGCGGGCAGCTTCTTGGCGCCGGACACGACGTTCTTCAGGTCGGCGCCGGCGGTGAACTTCGGCACCGCCTTCTTCTTGGTCTTGACTCGCTCGCCGGTCTGCGGGTTGCGGACCCAGCGTGCGTTGCGGACGGCCTTCTCGAAGGAGCCGAAGCCCGTGATGGCCACCTTCTCGCCCTTGGCGACCTGGCGGGTGATGGTGTCGAGAACCGCGTCGAGGGCGTGGGCCGCGTCCTTACGGCTTCCCTCGAAGCGCTCGGACAGCGCGTCGATCAACTGAGACTTGTTCACTACCTGTCCTTCCGAGACGGCGACCATGCCGTCCCTTGGGCCGTTGCGGCCGAGCCCACGCCCAGCCGTCCTTTCACGGAACGCTAGGCATTAGTGGACACGCTCACAATCACCACGCCGTTGTTCGCCCGTGTTTTTTCTCGAATCGGACGCTATTTCGGGGTTTCGGGGCCTTCAGGAGGCTGCGCCGGGCCACATCCGGTCGAGAGCGAAGCGCCGGCCGATGGAGAAGTCGAACTGCACGGCGCGCAGATCTGCCAGCAGCTGCGCGCCTTCTGGGCCGAGCTCGGCGGTCGTGATCGGCTGCCCGTTGCCGTCGAGCATCCGCCCCTGCTGCAGGGCGCTGACGTGGCGATGCACACGGTCGAGGAGCGCGAGGTAGGGCGGCACCGGAGCATCGGCCACCTCGTAGACCAGCGGGAGGAAGAAGGCCGGGCTGGTGGTCGGCACCGGACGCGGACGGTTCTCCCCGGGTCGGTTGCTCCACACGAAGAACGGCGTGCGATACAGCGCCAGTCCGCGGTTCTGCTCCTTCACCGACGATCCGTAGATGCCCGGGAGGTGGTCGCCGTAGAACAGCACGATCGTCCGCTCGGGGCTTCGCTCCAGCCTCTCCAGGAAGGCGTCGAGCGCCTCGTCGGTGTGCGCCAATCCCCGGGCGTACTGGCCGATCCGCTCCGCCTGGTCGTCGTCGGTCCCTCGTACCTCGAGCGGGTCGGCGTAGTTGTCGTCGACCGGGATGTGGTTCTGCATCGTCACGAGGTTCACGAGCAGCGGTTCGGTGCGCCGGTCGATCTCCGCCAGCACCTCGTCGAACGCCGCATCGTCGGAGATGTAGGGGTTCTGGCCGACGGTCGCCGTCGATCGCATGGTCGTGTCGTGCACGAACGCGTCGAAGCCGAACCTGTCGTAGACCTGCTCCCGCTTGTACATCCCCACGCGGTAGGGATGGATCGCGACCGCGTCGTGGCCCTGGTGCTTGAAGGCGCCCACCGCGGACGGGTAGTCGGACAGGTCGGGCACGAGCATCTGGTAGGGCGACATCAGCTGCGGCCGGAACAGGCCGAGCGACTGGCCGGTGAGGACCTCGAACTCCATGTTGGCCGTGCCGCCGCCGTACATCTGGGCGAGCATCTCCCCGGACAGGGTCTGCGCCATCCGTGCGCGGGTCCTCGGGATCGGGTCGCGCTCGAGCTCGAATCCCGCCAGGCCGGTGGGATCGGTGAAGGACTCGCTGAGCACCAGCACCACGTTGGTGTCCGCGAGAGTGCCGGTGCGGTCGGCGTTGATGTC
Organism: Nocardioides proteolyticus; assembly: GCF_051280635.3. Classification (NCBI taxonomy): domain Bacteria; kingdom Bacillati; phylum Actinomycetota; class Actinomycetes; order Propionibacteriales; family Nocardioidaceae; genus Nocardioides; species Nocardioides proteolyticus. The sequence continues at coordinate 60,450 of NZ_JBNBPO030000024.1, forward strand.
CGCCGCCACCCGCTCGTAGCGGTCCGCGATCGCCGACATCGCCGCCGCGTCGTAGCCGGTCGGCGTCGGCATCGCCTCGACCGGCATGTTGAACAGGAACCCGCCCAGGAAGCCGTGCGAGCGGTAGTTGGTCTTCTGGTTCCAGTACCGCCAGTCGTCGCCGCGCGCCTCGTAGAGACCGCGCCACAGGTTGCCCGGCTGGTTGAACTGGGTGGCCTGCAGCAGCAGCAGGCCCGCGACGGCCGCGACGACCAGGCGCAGCCCGAGCACACCGAGCGCCTGCCGGCGCGGCAGGCGGCGCCAGGCCGGCCGCGGGTAGCGGGTCGCCATCCGGCGCCCGATCCGCACGGCCGCGGCGAGCACTCCGGCGAGGGCCAGCACCGCGACGACCAGCAGCGCCGGCGACACCATGGAGGTCAGGAACGCCGGCTCCTGGAGGAAGTCGACGTCACTGGGATAGACCGGCTCCTCGCGGTAGCGCATCTTCACCACGTTGGCGACGCCGACGCCCACGACCGTCGCGAGGACGATCCCGATGGACCACCACAGCCGGCCGAGCACCGCCCAGAGGAAGAGCAGCACGACCCACACCACGAGGGTGTCGGCGTAGAACCCGACGCCGTCGAGCAGCAGGTCCTTGAGCCACCGGGGATAGAACAGGCCGAACGTCGACGCCTGCAGCAGCAGGCTGGCCAGGGCCGCGGCCTGGAGGCTGCCCAGGGCACCACGCAGCAGCACCGTGCGCAGCGGAGCAGGCTGCGGTGCTGGTCGGGGGGCGGGTGTCTCCGGTCGCTCCGCACCCGCCCGTTCGGCACGGACGAGGGTGGACACGGGGTGGACCCTATCGGCGTCCACCCCGTGTGGCCGCCCTATTGCTCGATCACGAGGCCTGGGTGACCGGCTTCCAGGCCGGACGCTTCGCCTCGTACGCCGCGATGTCGGCCTCGTGGCCGAGGGTGATGCCGATGTCGTCGAGCCCGTTGAGCAGGCGCCACTTGGTGTAGGGGTCGATGTCGAAGGAGTCCTGGACGGCTCCGTCCGCGGTGCTGACGGTCTGCGACTCCAGGTCGACGGTGATCTCCGCGCCCGGGTTGGCCTCCAGGTGCTCCCAGAGGGCCTGGACCACCTTCTCATCGACCTGCGCGGCCAGCAGCCCGGCCTTGCCGGAGTTGCCGCGGAAGATGTCGGCGAACCGTGCGGAGAGCACCACCTTGAACCCGTAGTTCTGCAGCGCCCACACCGCGTGCTCGCGCGAGGAGCCGGTGCCGAAGTCCGGACCGGCGACCAGGACCGAGCCGGAGGCGTACGCAGGGTCGTTGAGCACGAACCCGGGGTCGTTGCGCCACGCGGCGAACAGGCCGTCCTCGAAACCGGTGCGGGTCACCCGCTTGAGGTACACCGCCGGGATGATCTGGTCGGTGTCGACGTTGCTGCGCTTCAGCGGGACGCCGACGCCGGTGTGGGTGGTGAACTTCTCCATGGTCAGGCCTCCTGGCGGACGAGGTCGGCGGGCGAGGACAGGGTGCCGCGCACGGCGGTGGCGGCGGCGACCGGCACCGACACCAGGTGGGTGCGACCTCCCTTGCCCTGCCGGCCCTCGAAGTTGCGGTTGGACGTGGACGCGCTGCGCTCGCCGGGGGTGAGCTGGTCGGGGTTCATGCCCAGGCACATCGAGCATCCCGCGCCGCGCCACTCGGCGCCGGCGGCGAGGAACACCTCGTGCAGCCCCTCGGCCTCGGCCTGCATCCGCACCCGCACGGAGCCGGGCACCACGAGGAGCCGGGTGCCCTCGGCGACCCGGTGCCCCTCGATGATCCGGGCCGCGAGACGCAGGTCCTCGATCCGGCCGTTGGTGCAGGACCCGACGAACACGGTGTCGACCGGGACCTCGCGCATCGGCGTGCCGGCCTCCAGGCCCATGTACTCCAGCGCCTTCTCGCAGGCGACCTTGTCGGACGGGTCCTCGAAGTCGTCGGGCGAGGGCACGGTCGCGCCGAGCGGGACCCCCTGGCCGGGGTTGGTCCCCCAGGTCACGAACGGCGTCATCTCGGAGGCGTCGAGCACGATCTCCTTGTCGAACGCGGCGTCCGGGTCGGTGACGAGGGTCCGCCAGTGGGCGACGGCCGCGTCCCAGTCGGCGCCCTTCGGCGCCTCTGGCTTGTCCTTGATGTAGGCGAAGGTCGTCTCGTCGGGGGCGATCATGCCTGCCTTGGCGCCCCACTCGATCGACATGTTGCAGATGGTCATCCGGCCCTCCATGGAGAGCTCCTCGATGGCCTGCCCGCGGTACTCGACGATGTAGCCCTGGCCGCCGCCGGTGCCGGTGCGGCTGATCAGGGTGAGGATCAGGTCCTTGGCGGTGACGCCCTCGGGGAGGCTGCCGTTGACGGTGACCGCCATCGTCTTGGGCCTGGCCTGCATCAGCGTCTGGGTGGCGAGCACGTGCTCGACCTCGGAGGTGCCGATGCCGAACGCGATCGCGCCGAACGCACCGTGGGTGCTGGTGTGGGAGTCACCGCACACGATCGTCATGCCCGGCTGGGTGAGACCGAGCTGGGGCCCGACGACGTGCACGATGCCCTGCTCGACGTCGCCGAGCGGGTGCAGCCGGACGCCGAAGTCGGCGGCGTTCTTGCGCAGGGTGTCGACCTGCGTCTTGCTCACCGGGTCGGCGATCGGCTTGTCCCAGTCGAGGGTCGGGACGTTGTGGTCCTCGGTCGCGAGCGTCAGGTCGGGCCGTCGTACCCGGCGACCGGCCAGCCGCAGGCCGTCGAAGGCCTGGGGGCTGGTGACCTCGTGGATGAGGTGGAGGTCGATGTAGAGGAGGTCCGGCTCCCCCGGGCTCGACCGGACGACGTGCTCGTCCCACACCTTCTCCGCCAGGGTCTTGCCCATGACTCGCTCCTCGCTTCCTACCGCCCCTGTTGGGGCTCGCTGTCCAGCAGGCGCCGGCGGTTCCGGCGTGCTGTGACCCAGCCTACGCTTGCATCCCATCATCCGAGACGGCAGTATTGCCATATGGACAACTCGAGTGGCGTCGGCGTGCTGGACAAGGCCGCCCTGGTTCTGACGGCCCTGGAATCGGGACCGGCGACCCTGGCCGGCCTGGTCGCCGGCACCGGGCTCGCGCGGCCGACCGCCCATCGGCTGGCCGTCGCCCTGGAGCACCACCGCCTGGTGGCCCGCGACATGCAGGGCCGCTTCGTGCTCGGGCCCCGGCTGGCCGAGCTCTCCGCGGCCGCCGGCGAGGACCGGCTGCTGGCCACCGCGGGACCGGTCCTGGCGCGGCTGCGGGACATCACCGGCGAGTCCGCGCAGCTGTGGCGCCGCCAGGGCGACCACCGCGTGTGCGTGGCTGCCGCGGAGCGTCCCAGTGGGCTCCGCGACACCATCCCGGTCGGCTCCCAGCTGACGATGCGCGCCGGCTCCGCCGCGCAGGTCCTGCTCGCGTGGGACGACCCGGAGCGGATCCACCGCGGGCTCCAGAACGCGGCCTACTCCGCGGCCGAGCTCTCCGCGATCCGCCGCCGGGGCTGGGCGCAGTCGGTCGGCGAGCGGGAGCAGGGCGTGGCCTCGGTCTCGGCACCGGTCCGCTCCCCCGGCGGCAAGGTGATCGCCGCGGTCTCGGTCTCCGGCCCGCTCGAGCGGCTCTCCCGCCAGCCCGGCCGGATGCACGCGCCGGCCGTGCTCGCCGCGGCGGAGCGGCTCTCGGAGTCACTGCGCCGGGCCGCCGCCGAGTAGCGCGGCGGACTCGGTCAGAAGAGCGCCTCCTGCTCCAAGCTGAGCAGGAGCTGCTTGCGGTCCAGACCGCCGGCATAGCCGGTCAGCGTGCCGTTGGCCCCGATCACCCGGTGGCACGGCACCACGATCGGGATCGGGTTGGCGCCGTTGGCCAGGCCGACGGCCCGCGACGCGGCGTTGCTCTTGCCCAGCCGCGCCGCGATCTGCCCGTACGACGCCGTCTCTCCCCAGCCGATCCGCCGCAGCTGCTCCCACACGGCGAGCTGCCAGGTCGTGCCGACCGGCGCGAGGGGCAGGTCGAACTCCTTGCGGTCGCGCGCGAAGTACTCCTCCAGCTGGCGGGCCGCGGCGACGAGCACCGGCGCGTCGTCCGCGCGCGGGCCCCGGGGACGGCCGTCGTGGTCACGGAACGGCGAGAACTCGATGGCGGTGATGGCGCCGGCCTGCTCCACGATGCGCAGCGGCCCGACGGGCGACTCGATGACGGTCCACATGGCTCTCTCAGTCTCCTCGGTGGTCGGACAGTGACGTCCACAGGTGCAGCAGGGCGTAGGAGCGCCAGGGCGCCCACGTGTCGGGACGGGCGTCGGCCCCGGCGGCGGAATGGTGCGCGAGCGCGTTGCGCACGCCGATGTCGGTGGGCAGCCACACGTCGGGGTGGCTGAGCGCACGCAGCGCGATGTAGTCGGCGGTCCACGGGCCGATCCCCGGCAGGGCCAGCAGGCGGGCGCGCACCTCCGCGCGGTCGGGCCCGCGATCGAGGGCCACCTCGCCCGAGGCGATCGCGGCCGCGAGGCCGACGAGCGCCCGGGCCCGGGCGCGCGGCATCCGGAAGTGGGTCGGGTCCAGGGCCGCGACCGTCGCCGCGTCGGGGAACAGGTGGGTGAGCCCGGCCACCCCGGTCTCGACCGGCCTCCCGTGGGCCGCGACCAGCCGGCTGGCGGCCGTGCGGGCGGCGACGGTGGTCACCTGCTGGCCCAGCACCGCCCGGACCGCCAGCTCGGCGCCGTCGACGTGCCCGGGCACGCGCAGGCCGGGCCGGCGCGCGACGAGGGGTGCCAGCGCGGGGTCGGTGGCCAGGTGGCCGTCGATGGCCACCGGGTCCGCGTCGGCGTCGACCAGCGCGCGCATCCGGGCGACTGCCGCCGCGGTGTCGCGGAGGTCGTCGAGCCGCAGCCGCAGCGGGACGTGGGACGCCCCGCCGGCGGCGATGTCGGTCAGCTCGACGCGCGCCACCCCGGGGCCGTGCGGAAGGTCGAGCGTGCGGGCGTAGGAGCCGCTCCCGTCGTCGTGGACCTCGGCGGTCTCGATGCCCTCGACCGCGCGGTCGGCGAGGAACCGCAGGAGGTCGCGGCCGGCGAACGGCGTGCGCACGGCGATCCGCAGGTCGATGGTCCCCGCGCGGGAGCGGCGCGACCCGCTCGCCGTGGCATGCCGGCCGCGCAGCTCGGTGGGCGTGGCGTCGTACACCTCGCGCATCGTCTCGTTGAACTGGCGGACGCTGGCGAACCCGGACGCGAACGCGATGTCGGCGAACCCCAGGTCGGTGCTCTCGACGAGCACCCGCGCCGTCTGGGCCCGGTGCGTGCGGGCGAGGGCGAGGGGGCCGGCGCCCAGCTCAGCGGTGAGCAGCCGCGAGAGGTGGCGCGCCGTGTAGCCGACCCGGGCGGCCAGACCGTCCACGCCCTCCCGGTCGACGACCCCGTCGGCGATGAGCCGCATCGCACGCCCGGCGACCGTCGCGGCGACGTCCCAGTCGGGACTCCCGGGCGTCGCGTCGGGCAGGCACCGCTTGCACGCGCGGTAGCCAGCGGCCTGGGCGGCCGCGGCGGTCGGGTGGAAGGAGACGTTGCGCGGGGCGGGGGTGCGCGCCGGGCACGACGGCCGGCAGTAGATCCCGGTGGTCCGCACGGCGGTGTAGAAGACGCCGTCGAACCGGCGGTCCCGCGACTGCACGGCGGCGTAGCAGCGCGTGAAGTCGAGCTGCTCCGGCCGGGTGACGGTGATCTGCATGCCCCCATCCTGACCCCCCGCGCCGACAGGCGCTGGCGGGAATCGGACACCGCGGCGGGCGCGAGGGCCGCGTCGGTGCTAAGTGCGGCCCTCGTCGCCCGCGGCGGTCAGCGCAGCAGGTTGCCGAGGCCGCCGAGCGGGCTCTGCTGCTGCACCTGCTGGCCGGCGTCCTGCGCCCCGCCGAACCGCATGTTCTCGCTCGGCTGCACGATCACGAAGCCCTGGCCGTGGAATCCGAGCTGGAACTCCTCGCCGGAGGTCCGGCCGAGCAGCGCCTTCATGCCGATGTCGGTCTTGAGCTGGATCTGCAGGCCGGCGGACCAGCACACCGCGGCGTCGGGGTCGACGAACGTCGGCCCGTCGCCCGTCTGGAGCAGCAGCGGCGGCCCGTCGGTGACCAGCGCCACCTGCCCGGTGCCCGACAGCGTGGTGTTGAACAGGCCGCCCGAGAGCATGCCCGCGCCGCGGACCAGCTGGATGTCGTCCTGGAGGCTGTCGGAGTAGGCGAGGATGTTGGCGCCGTTGACGGAGATCGAGTCGTTCTCGAGCTCGATGACGTGGACGTCCATGCCGAGCTTGGCGAGGAAGATCTCGCCCGTGCCGGTCATCCGCATGATCGGCAGGCCCTCGCCGGTCACCTTCTGCTTGATCCACTTGCCGACGCCGCCGGCGCCCTGGGCGTCGAAGCGGACGTCGCCCTGGTAGGCGACCATCGAGCCCTGGAGGGCCTTGACGCTGCCCTGGGAGAGCTCGACCTTCATCATCTTCGAGCTCTGCTTGACGAAGTTGCCCGGTCCCTCGACCTCGTGGTTCTCCTGGGCGAACAGATCACTGCGCATGTTGAGATGTCTCCTTGGGGACAGCCCGAGAGCTGGTGGGCCGGCTCCCTGCCGGCGCAAGGTCCTGCCTACCCCGCCGGAGCGGTCGACAACCACGGATCGCCGAAATCCGCCCAGCACTGGGCCGACGCCTCCGCGAGAAAACGCAGCAGGCCCGGTCGGTGACCGGGCCTGCTGCGGATGGTACCCCCGACCGGATTCGAACCGGCGCTACCTGCGTGAGAGGCAGGCGTGCTAGGCCGCTACACAACGGGGGCATGTCGCTCGCGCCTCCCCTGACGGGGGCCGCTGGCAACCTGCGGAACTCTAGCGATCGTGCCTCGGCGCGGCCAAATCGGGGCCTTGCGTCTGCTCTCTCGCGAGAACTCGCTGGTCTACTAGGACTCGAACCTAGACTAACTGGACCAGAACCAGTCGTGCTGCCAATTACACCATAGACCACTGCGGTACTGCTGTCCGGCCCGTCTCCACGCGGGGGCCGAGCCGACGGGAAACACTACACGGGCGGTCGCCGCGGCTCCAAAATGCCCTGCCCCGTGCGCCCCGCGACGCCCAGGCCGCGCGCGACCAGCACGGTGAGGACCAGGAAGGTGACCGACTGCGTGAGCGTCACCGGGACGCTCCACCACGAGGCGTCGCCCGGGTTCAGCGCCTCCGTCATGTCGCCGAACGCCAGCGCCAGCGCGTAGGCGAGGAAGTTGTTCAGCACGTGCATCGCGATGCCGGCCTCCAGGCCGCCGGTGAGCACGACCAGCAGCCCGGCGACGAGGCCGAAGGCGAACCTGTCGAAGAACACCGGAGCGTCCTGCCCCGCACCGTGCGCGACGGCGAAGAGCAGCGCCGGTACGACGACGGCGACGCCGGCGCCGATCCGGTCGCCGAACCGGCCGGCGACGCCGCCGCACGCCTGGGTGAGGTAGCCCCGGAAGGCGTACTCCTCCCCCGCGGCCTGGAGCGGCGTCAGCAGCAGGACGACGAGCAGGAAGTCGCGCGTGGTGCTCGTCCAGGCGTTCAGCGTGCCGTCGACCTCGACGGAGCCCGCTCCCTGCTCGGGCAGGAAGGCCGCCACGACAAGGGTGAGTGCCAGCGCGACCACGGACAGGCCGAGGCAGGCCAGGAGCCAGCCCCACCGGATGCGCCGCACCACCGACGCGGTCCAGCCCGGGCTCTGGCCGTGCAGCACCCGAGCGACCAGCCAGACCGCCGGGATGGCGGCGGCCCAGCCGAGGTTGACCAGGGCGAGGAAGGTGGGGGTGACCGGGTCGCCACCCAGCCGGTCGGCGATCTCGGAGAGGTCCAGCCCACCGGCGTAGAGCGCGGTCGAGAACACGGCCGTCAGCAGCAGCTGTGCGGCCAGCAGGAGGCCCACCAGCAGGACGACCCCGACGAGCGGACGCCAGAGCGCACGCGGTCCCAGGCCGTGGAGCTGGTCGTAGCGCACCGGCGGCAGCGGCGCCGGCACCGCCGGGCCCGGCTGCCCGGCGCTCTCAGCCGAGCGCACGCTGCAGCCGCGCGAGGCTGCGGTCGCGGCCGAGGAGCTCCATCGACTCGAACAGCGGCGGGGAGATCCGGCGGCCGGTGACCGCGACCCGGACCGGCCCGAACGCGTTGCGCGGCTTCAGTCCCAGCCCGTCGACCAGCGCACCCTGGAGCGCCGTCTGGATGGCGTCGGTCGACCACGTGGGCAGGCCCGCGAGGGCGTCGTACGCCGCCTGGACCACGGGCCGGCCGCTCTCGCCCAGCTGCTTCTCGGCGTCCTCCGGGTCGACGGCGAAGTCGTCCTCGGCGACGAAGAGGAAGCCCAGCATGTCGCTGGCCTCGGAGAGCTTGTTGATGCGCTCGGCGACCAGCGGCATCGCCAGCTCCAGCAGCTGGGCGTCGGCGTCGGAGACCGGGTCGGAGACGACGCCGTCGCGCTTGAGGAACGGAAGCACCCGGTGGGTCATCTCCTCCACCGACAGCCGCCGCATGTGCGCGGCGTTGATCGCCTGCGCCTTCTTGAGGTCGAACCGCGCCGGGTTGGGCACCACGTCGCCGATGTCGAAGGCCTCGACCATCTCGTCGAGCGTGAACACGTCGCGGTCGGCGGCGATCGCCCAACCGAGCAGAGCGAGGTAGTTGAGCAGCCCCTCGGGGAGGTAGCCCTGCTCCCGGTAGGCGAGCGCGTGCGCCTCGGGATCGCGCTTCGACAGCTTCTTGTTGCCCTCGCCCATGACGTAGGGCAGGTGGCCGAACTCGGGAGTCGCGGTCGCGATCCCGATCTCCTTCAGCGCCTCGTAGAGCGCGATCTGCCGTGGTGTCGAGGAGAGCAGGTCCTCGCCGCGCAGCACGTGGGTGATCTCCATCAGCGCGTCGTCGACGGGGTTCACCAGCGTGTAGAGGGGATCGCCGTTGGCCCGGCACAGGGCGTAGTCCGGAACGAACTCGGTCTCGAACGACACCTCGCCGCGCACCAGGTCGCGCCAGGTGATGGTGCCGTCGGGCATCCGGAACCGGACGACCGGCCGGCGCCCCTCGGCCACGAACGCGTCCACCTGCTCCTGGCTCAGGTCGCGGCAGAAGCCGTCGTACCCCTGGACCTTGGACCCCGCGGCCTTGCGGCGAGCGGCCGCCTCCTCGTTGGTGCAGTAGCAATCGTAGGTGAACCTGCTCTCGCGCAGCCTCGCCAGGGCGTCGCGGTAGAGGTCGGCGCGCTCGCTCTGCCGGTACGGCGCGTGGGGACCGCCGACCTCCGGTCCCTCGTCCCAGTCCAGCCCGAGCCAGCGCATCAGGTCGAGGATCGCGGCGTAGGACTCGTCGGTGCTGCGCTCCCTGTCGGTGTCCTCGATCCGGAAGACGAAGGTGCCGCCGTGGTGCCGCGCGAACGCCCAGTTGAACAGGGCGGTGCGGACCAGGCCGACGTGGGGGCTCCCCGTCGGGGAGGGCGCCATCCGGACCCGGACCTTGTCCCTGCCGCTCACCGTGCCGCTCATCGTGCCGCTCATCGTGCTGCCACCTTGTTCGTGAGGGTGCCGAGGCCCTCGACCGCGACCTCGACCTCGTCGCCGACCTGCATCGGACCGACGCCCTCGGGGGTTCCGGTGAGGATCACGTCGCCGGGCAGCAGCGTCATCACGCTGCTGACGTGGGCGACGAGCGCGGGCACGTCGAAGACCATGTCGGACGTCGTGCCGTCCTGGACCACCTCGCCGTTGAGGAAGGTCTGCACGCGGCGGCCGTCGACGAAGGCCTGCGGGTCGAGGTCGGTCTCGATCCACGGGCCGAGCGGGCAGAACGAGTCGAAGCCCTTGGCCCGGGTGAACTGGCCGTCGGAGCGCTGGAGGTCGCGGGCCGTGACGTCGTTGGCGATCGTGTAGCCGTGGATGACGTCCGTGGCCTGCTCGGCGGGCACGTCGCGGCAGATCCGGCCGATGACGACCGCGAGCTCGCCCTCGTAGTGGAGGTCCTGCGTCTGGCGCGGGTAGAGGATCGGGTCACCGGGGCCGACCACGCTGGTGTTGGGCTTGATGAACATCAACGGCTCGGAGGGCACGTCGCCGCCCATCTCCGCGGCGTGCGCCGCGTAGTTGCGCCCGATGCCGACCACCTTGCTGCGCGGCAGCACCGGCGCCAGCAGGCGCACGTCGTCGATCGGGTGCTCCTGCTCGAGCAGCTTGATCCCGACGTAGAGCGGGTCGCCGGCCAGGGCGACGACGACCGCGTCGTCGGCCGGCTGCCCGTAGTCGTCCAGGTCTCCGGTCAGGACGCCGTAGGACGGCTCCTCCCCCGTGGTGAATCTGACGATGCGCACCCGGCGAGCCTATCGACCTACGATTCTCGGTCGTGAATGCGCAGCGGGTGACCCAGCAGCCGTCCGCGGTGCTGGCCGCCGCCGACTGGCGGGCCCGCGCCGACGCGCACGCCGCGCGGATCGACCGCTACGTCGCTCCCCACCTCGCCCGTCGCGAGGCGCACCGGAAGCACCCGGTCTTCGACTTCCTCTTCACCTACTACTCCCACCGGCCCGCGCAGCTGCGCCGCTGGCACCCCGGGTACGGCGTCCGCCTGGCCGACGCGGTCGAGGAGTACGGCTCGCTCAAGGGCTACGCCACCGAAGGTCCCACGACGGGGGTGACCGGCGAGCACGTCGCCTCGCAGCGCCCGCTCGTCGAGTCGCTGCACCGCCTCCTCAGCGCCACGGCCGCACGCACGCCACACTTCGGCTGCTTCGGGCTGCACGAGTGGGCGATGGTCTACCGGCTGTCCGAGGACGAGACCCGCCACGCCGACTGGCCGCTGCGCCTCGGCGCAGCCGGCACCGACGCGGTCGTCGAGGACCACCGGATCGCCTGCTCGCACTTCGACGCCTACCGGTTCTTCACCGCGCCGGCCCGGCCGCGCAACACCCTCTCCCCCGGCCGCGACGACCGGCCGGCGTTCGAGCAGCCGGCGTGCCTGCACGCCGGCATGGACCTCTACAAGCACGCGTTCCGGCTGTCGCCGATGATCTCCTCGGACCTCGTCGCCGACTGCTTCGAGCTCGCCTGGGACATTCGGGTGCTCGACATGCGGGCGGCGCCGTACGACCTCGCGGACCTCGGGTTCTCCGCCGTCCGGATCGAGACGCCGGAGGGCAAGGCGGAGTACGTGCAGGCGCAGCGCGAGTTCGCGGAGGGGGGGGGCCCCCGCCCGGGCCCGCGGGGGGGCGCCCCTCAACCGCTCGATCCAACGGGATTCTTAAGATGAGCGATCCCCCGGGACGG